>NZ_AFMS01000048.1 GCF_000215485.1 Anaplasma marginale str. Florida | reverse complement strand
ATATTCCTGCTGTACGCCAAAACCATGAAAAGCATGTCAAACCTGGGAGTAAATTTGTGCATCACTCCGCTGAGTAGAAATTCGCACAACACCAACGCTGACATCAGCACAGCAGCAACCATGCTTTTAGCGCTCCTGACCATGCTTATTTTACAATTAGCAAACACCGACCCTCTTGTAATTTTTTAGCTAAGCAACCAATTGGCACAATCTTACAGGACCTTAGAAATCGCAATTCCGGCCCTACAAGCCATTTTTATTGCGGAAGACAGCAGCTTATACCCAAAAGCCTTCTCAGCACCGCAGTCGATAGCAGTTTCCATATGCTCGCGTTCTTCGGCACAAAACTGTAGTATTTTCTCGCTTAGATCACGCTCACTGTCATCTAGCTGCGCAACCTGACCGTTGTAATGGTCACAAATAACCTCCTCAACCGCGGCCGTACACGCCATCGCCGCCTCCTTACCCATCATGGCAGTTACATAACCAAGTGCAACTCCTGCAACGTGCCATACAGGCAGAAATAGCGTGGGGCGCACCCTCCTCTGAAGTATCAAGTTATTAAAGTATCCGAAGTGCACCCGTTCGTGCTCTTGCATTTCCTGAATTTTATCAGCATCCTGCGTGCGCGAAAACACAATGCCTTGCCCGTGGTATATGCACACCGCCGCATACTCACCAGCGTGGTCAACCCGTATCATGCTTTCCACAGATTTACTTCGCATCGCAGAACCACACCAAACACAGAGGATGATAACATATATCACCCGCAAAAAAAACTATTCCTGCCACGCTACGCACGTCAATTTTCCTACACATGCATCCGCCTAACACTAACTCCACAGCACGTGCGCGCCATGCGACTACACGCATTTTGAGCAAGCAAATCTTCCCCCAGTACGTTGCAGAATTGCAGCTAGCACTTGCAAATTCTCTGCGGCTATATTGGGGTAACGCGTACCACAGCACCGTCAACATTTCCTTTTCACTGAAACTGTGTTACCATCTCGCCCGTAGTGTGTTGTTACCTTAAGCGCTCTATTGTATTTCTTGAGGTAATAACATGCCCGCTGTCGAACTTGATGCCAACAGTGTAGAGTTTTGGCGCGAAGATATCGCAGAACTTGGACGCGTAGCAGATCCGCACGCGGCAAGGGCGGCCATCACGCAACATGCGTGTTTGAAAGCGTTGTCTGGAGAAGAGTTCTGTGGCTGCATCCATAGGGGGCTACTCACAACAGTAGACGGAGGAGAGGTTCCTAAAATATCGGTAGAAGACCTGGATCGCATAAGGCGAGAGGTCGAGGGCGGTGTTCTCGTGCTTGCACCGGATTTTATGCCCGCACCCGCTAAATGGTGCAACAGACACCTGCCGAACCTAGCCGTCGGGGTACATGTCATGCACCATCTATTGCTTAATAGGCAGTACTCAGTCATGGGTCCAGAGGAAACCATACAAAGAATACGCGGGAACGTGCGTGCAATTCCTGAATCACACGTGCATCAGGCGCTGATATTTGAAATAGTGAAAGCTTTCAATTCCGAATGTATATCAGGAAGCTGTGCCGAAGCAGCTCTCCAGTTTGTGCATAAGCACGATATGACAGGTGGAGGAGTAGAAGAAAGTCGCCATGTCCACAGGATTTCATATGACAGAGTGCGCTTGGAATACGACTTGTCTCTCAAGATAATCCCCCAGCCACCAGCACAAATGCACACCGGCCCCGCAGAGTCAGAAGGCACAGGAAAATTGGATGTACTAATGGAGACGGAAGTTTCCGCGGTAGAAGGCGCAGTACGTTATGAAACCACCGTACGTTTCAAGATCGCCAAGGAAATACTAAACCACATAATCAGGAAGAGGAGCGCGGGTAGCGACTATCAGCCTAGAGATAGCGATCTTGTTGTGGTAATGCAATACCCACACTTTGAAGTACCGTTCAGCCAAATGCATGAGGAGATTTCTCTAGTAGTGCAACTGGACGAGGCCAGAGCGAGGGGCGACAAATCTGGCGTTGCAGGAGATGCGCGGCAGCACGTGAAAGGGGAACAAGCATCTGATGATACCTCTCAAACACTAATTGCAGGTACACTGGCCAGGATAGGCAATTTCCTGGGGAGGAATGCACCAAAACCGGAGCAGCAACAAAGCCTGAAAAACGAAAGGACTATATGTAGGGCTGCAATTCTAGACCGCGCTGATTCCCCAACAAACTTCTCAACAATGGAGATCAAGCACCAAGTTGATAGCGCGCTGGCGCAAGAAAGCGGAAATTACGCATTGCATGGCATAGTTGGGCATACATTCCCACACACAACTGATTGGAAGCATGAGGAAGCGTTTATAACGGATTGGTTCCGTAAGCAACCGACAGCACCAACTTATGAATTACTTGCACAAGGAAAATCCACGGCAGTACGGAGGGAGGGCAATCAGCACGAAAATGCGCTGGCGAACGAAGACACTGAAAAAACTCAAAGGCCTATTGCAATTGCACCTTTGATGGGCGCCGGCATCAAGGCCGTCTTTACTGTGCCCGAGAGCCCCGCGCTCAGTCGTTCTTCGAGCCTTAATGATGCAACATCACTTAGCGACGATGCGCAAAGTAGTAGCGGATCTGAGAGAACCTTGGTGCCAGAAAATTTTAGTGACCGGAGCAGTAGCGGCTTTCTAAGCGCTGATAGTGGTGGTGAGGAGCTTGTCATAACACCGGAAGAAGAGCGTAAACCGCTTGTGGAGATTGGTGACGCACGGCGCATTCCCACGCAGCATGTGGTCGCCAGCAGCAGCTCAGCCCACCTAGAGGAGAACGCGCCGCATGCGCAGGCAACCGTTGGTCCGGCAACCGCACCGCAACCAGCAAGTAGCAGCAACGTCGCGGTAGGTGAAGCTGCGGCAGCGGCTGCCCAGCCACTCGTAGATGTGTACTCGCTACACAACGTGCGCACACACACCTACGTGGAACTATCGAACGAGGAAATAGAATCAATAGTCAGCCAGCTGGCCGACGCAGAGGGCACCACACGAACACCAAAGCACCAAAGCAGTGCAGTAAGTCAAGTGGCCGCCGAGATTTTATTACACACATTACGTAGGCGTGATGTGAACCACGCAATAAGGGGGGGATTGGAACTATATGGGCCGACTAAAACCGGTCGCACATCTTTTGTTGACTTCCCAAGAGAGGACATAACAGTAAATGAGGTTCAGACACGCGCTGAAGATGCGGCAGAGGAGTTGGCCAGCGTCCTTGGTGCCGACCACAGCGATACTGCCAATGCGGAACAGTTGGCGGCATTGCACGGCATGCAGTACAAAAGCGAATACATGCCTAAATTTGATCCGCAGGGGCAGAGGCTGAAGTCATTTTCCGCGCTCAAAGCTATGTTCGTCAGGGCAACACAAAATTCAACGGAATCTAATTATGCCATTCCGCACCCCGCGCTTATAGAGGAAATGGTGAGCTCCCTCAATCAAGCAGGAGCGGTTGCTTGGCCCAAACTTGATATGATGAACATTACCACACAGTGGGAACTGCAAAATTTTGGCGTGTTGTGGAAGGAAGAAGGGCTTATAAATAGATCATCCCCTGCCGGCGAACAAACACCAACACACAGTGTATTCATCAACTGTACCGATAGCAATAAAGTAAACATTCTCATACTGCACTCGACGGCACCATGGGTATTGGGGCTGGCGAGAACAAGCATTAGCTACGAGCTGCATTTTTCCCCCGAAGACAACACGATATCCTATAAAAACGTGTACACGCGTATAGCCCTGCCTGGCAGAGAAGCAATGCTACCTCCACTGAAAATGCTCACAAGCTCGTACGCGCAGCCAGAAACTGTAAGCATACCGGATGCTATACCAGCTGAGGGTATGGTGATTGTCCACAAAATGGAGGACATGAAAATAAGCGTGAAAGAAATGCTGCAACAGAACAGGAAGGGGCAAGTTAGGGCATTCCCGAGGAGTAGTGAAGCAGCCACCACCACCAGCAATACAACCGAGCAACACACAGCAGTGGAAGAAACTTTGCACATTAGGTTAAGGGAGTGCGGGGCAACCCCCATGGTGGAGGAAACCAGACCGTCACCACAGACGAGCGCCAACCAAGGGACTGCTGTTAACCAAGGTGTTGATGAAGACCAAAACACCAGACGCACCCCATGGTACATGGCACCGTGGAACCTCCTATGCGGTATGTTCAGAGCTATAGGGTCATTCATAGCCCGGCTGGCACGCGCTATTGTGAACATCTTCAGGTGCAGCTGCAGTTCCAATTATGACACCCTCACCAACGATAGCGGGGAGATCGCAACAACCGACACACACAACACCGCAGAAAACGTACAGGAAGAGAGGGAAAGACAGCCTCACGCCGGCCGCCAACCGGCACAACAGGGCGCCAGCGCGGCAGACACCGGAACAGCCGGGCCCTCACCGCTTCACAGCAACGAACACAACGGCACCCTCCCGCAAGGAGAGGAACACGAGCAGGAGGCAAACGCCCCAGCAGCCACATCTCCTCCTAGCACCAAGCTGGACTGCCCACACAAACTAGGCAAGGGCGCAGCGACACGCGGGCCATCATTCGTAGAACTTCACGAGCACCGGCTGGGGCCGCAATACGATATGCCGCAACACCAGGCCAGAAGGTAACCGCGGCGCACCACAACCCACCAGCCGCGGGGGCCTCAGCCCGAGAGCACTACACTACAACCCCCCCCCGCCGGGGGGGGGGGGACAAAGGTAGGTTTATACGCTCAGTCCCCACACCTGGCTGCCGTGCCCCGCCGGTTGTGTTCCGTCTGCCCCTGCTGCAGTATGCTGTGACATAGCAGGCGCCACGTCATCAACAGCGAGGCGCGCCCCTGGAGCAACATCCGCCACCGCACCCCCGTCAAGGCCCGCTGAACCCGCCGCAGTCTTTCCACCAATGAGACCACCAATACTACCGAGGCCACTGACGCCTGCCGCAAGGCCCCCGCCAAGCATGCTCTTCATGATATCCATGGGCTGGTCTACGACAGCGGACTTTACTTCATTCCAATAATTAGTCGCACCAGCGTGGGGACCACTCTCGTCAAAGAAGCCAACTGCCAGATCAGTGGCAGCCCTGATACCAGAGGCATTCACGTAGTTGTCGTACAGCGCGCGACCCAAATACCCCACCTTCGTGGGATCGCCGAAGGTGACCGCACACGTCAAATATTCCACACAGCTCTTCACTATCGAACTCACGTACATAAAGGTGGAAACAATCATCGCCGGAACAGACGTGAAAATGGCTATGAAGGGCCACAGGAAGATGACGGGAACAAGCTTTACGAGGGACGTGAAGAAGTTACGCACCCCATTGACAGGCTCCCTACCCTCCTCTTCCTCACCAGCAGATGCCTGACGGCCCCGTTTGGAAAAGAACCCAGCAAGAAACCTGACGGGCAGCACAACAATCATCGCGACAGTCATCGCCACATAGGTGACAGTGGTCAGGAGCAACGTAGTGGCAAGCAACACAAGCGACAGCGGCAAACGCAAAATCAACTCAACTCTCGAACCAATACCGGAACCGCCATCCTCCGGCACTTGCAGGACAACATCGCGGCGTGGTGAATCATCACCGCTTAGAAACTGCTCCCAAGACATAAGGCAAACCCCATTATAAGCACAACTCAACTGCGAGCCGTGGCGTTCGCCCCATACAGAGCAAACACGGCATCACACACACTCCGGTCACCATACACATTTTAGGGCAAGTGGTCAACAGGTAATGTGTAACTGCAACTGTTTTTCGAAAATATGATACCCAAATGCACATCCAATTCGGTTATTGCGCTGTTAGCCGTGCGCTCGGAGCATAATCCAAATACCCGACTGTTAACCCCCTGATGGCGTGCATGGCGGCATATCACGCGCAGCCAAACCCTGGGCATAATATAAAAATTAAAACGTAATAACTAGCCACTAGTTGTAAGTTTATCACAGCGCAGTTCCCACGCCGTACAGCAGAACCCGAGTGCACATTCAAAATATTGCATTTTGCACTTAGCGCGGGTGCAGGCAGCATGCAACATAAACGCTGCGTAAACACAAACCTATATGACAGTTATTGGCGCATCCACACCGAAAATGCACTGAGTCGTGCACGAAAAGATGTTTATGTTACGTGTAACACATCTAGATTGCGAAAAGTGCATTCATGCCACACATCGGTTGTTGCTGTGGCGCTAAAGCCCGGCAAATACAGCACCACAATGCACACAGCGCAGACGCACACCATCGGGAGCCGGAAGTGTGGCCTCGCCACCGTATTGAGAATTTAAACAGCAAATTTGAGCAACTCTACCAGCGTACCGCATGCACACATCACTGTACGCGCTTGAAATTCGGGTCACCCACAACGGAATGTCTATGGGCCGCCAGGAAATATTCCAATGTGCATAGATTGCAACATCCCAAGTGACCAACACATCATCACCAATAAAGGCATGCTCAAATCCCCGATCGGCCTCCCGCCTCCGGCTCAGACCACAATTGCGCGATGCTAGGCTCCCAAAAAAGCAGTATACAACCAGGTCATGCGCTGATGTAGGCAGGCTCCCAAGCCGTTCCGAAGTTTGACAATAAAACCGCACCCTGCGGCTATTTGCCTTTGGCAGCTACGACATCCAACACGGCTCTGCACACTCCTCTGAAGCCGCGTTTCTTCACCGCAAAAGCCAACAGCAGACACCCGGTCACGTATACGACGTTCCATCCAGAGATCGAGAGCCCAAGAAAGACAAAGCTCGGAACACCACACGAAGGAGCGACGTCATTGCTTAGCAGATTGCGCTTTATGTCATCAACACTTGCACGGGGGTCTACATCACCAGCGCAGTGCAAGAAATCCGTAAACCAACCGTACTCCAAGCCTGCATGATACGCTGAAAGGGCCACGCTGCCCACATAACACATGGCAGTGCAATAGAGTGAGTACTTATCTCCTCTCAACATTGTAACAATGGAGAAAAAAAGCGCGGCAAAGTATGGGACCCGCTCATACAGGCACAACCTGCACGGAATCAAGTGATACACAACCTCCCCAACATAGGCGGCAGCAAGCGCCAATACGCTACTGATGAAGAAAAGAACGCCGCATTCTCTCATTACCCTACCCACCGCATAAACGCAATATGCAAAACCGCGGCACTGTATTTCAAGGCATAAGACACCTGCAACCCTGCACAGATGAACGCCAAGAGATACATTGCTAGCATGGCATACAGCGAGAGCGTCATCCCCTCCATCATAACCGAAAACCAGTTGCTGTACCGCAACTTGAGCAGGGAGGCAGGCCAAGGCCTGATAACAACCATGAGGTTATAAAACACAAACGGCACTATGAAGAATATGAAGAGGTGCATGGAATAGTTCGCCCACAGCGGGCATGTAAAGATGTCGGCACAAACCTTGTCATACACACCGCTTGCAATACCGTACAGAGCAACAGACGCCGGCATTGATACAGCTGCAGTGAGTAACTGACCAAACGCTGATTGAATGACTATGGTGTCATGCCCCATATCGGGCGCACCTTTATCGCCGTTTTGCAGTATAAAAATAGACGACATGCCGATAATGAGCAGGAAAACCGCCGCTTGTAGGAAGAACGGAGCAAGCTTGAGGCCGGTAGCAAACGCGGCATCATACAAGGGAGGGAAAAACCCATACACCAAGTAACAAGACACGTGGGCAATCAACAGTGCAGCAAGGGCAGCCCAGTGCTCCTGCCAAGCAGGTAGATGGCCTATGCCCAAAAAAGTGCTCACTACCTTCACGGGAATCAGAAAGCCTACGAGCCTGACCACAACTTTGAATAACGACTTAAGCATATCACGAAGCCACAAACACGAATGTAGACCTCCAACACGCGGGGGCTAGCCCCCCTACATACCTACTCCACAAGGTATGTCAACCGTTTTTACCAAACAGCTTGACCGACGATATCCGTACATGTAGAATTCTGCAGTTTTGCGTTTCGTGGGTCTGCTGTGGCTAAAAAAGGTTCTGGTCTGTTGGTGAAGTTGGTCAGCAGCGAGGGTACTGGCTATTTTTACGTCAAAAAGCGTGACCCTAAAAAGTTGGTTGAGAAGCTCTCTTTCCGTAAGTATGACCCTGTTGCTAGGAAGCACGTCCTGTTTAAGGAAGAAAAGCTTAGGTAGGGTATGGTCTGGTGCACCGGCACCAGTATGGCGAGGTAACGTCCACAGCTTGCCGCTGCTTTCGCTGGGGTGTTCGTCCTCGCGTCGATGGCGCGCGGTGCGCTAGTTGTGTGGGCGTGCTATTGCCGGCACTGGTGTTTGTATTGGCAATTTGTTCAAACCTCGCCATTCGTGGCTCCGTAGTTTTTTGGGAGTTGGTGTGAGGCATGACGGCCGCACAGAGCAACACGTCGAGGAGCTACGCGATGCCTCTGGTGGGAGCAGTGTCCCTGTCTTGCGCTTAGATCGGTAAAAACATTTCCATGTCAGCATATCAACCCAACACGGCCACAGGAACCCTTCAGTGTACATGAAACTACGCGCGCATGCCGGCAATAGAAGCATATTACATATTGTGGAACCGCCGTACGTGAACGGCCTAAGGCAGGCAGTAATGTGGCATTTAGCCAACATGTATACAACTCTGCAGACTATCAAGTTTGGAAGACGCACAGTAAAATCCGGCGGGGACTCTGACTGTTTTTACGATTTCACGCGGCAATTCTATTTGATTTTTTGATTTTTAGAGGTATATATTGCCAGTGCTGTGCGGTTCTGGCACGGTCCGTGGTTTCTGTTTTTAGTTTATGGGTGCGTCATGGAAGGTGGTGAGGTAGGGAACTTGAAGTCTGACGATGCTGTTTTGGAAGACATCAAATCTAAGGTCATGGAGGCCGTGATTGGCTGTCTAAAATTGAAGGATGAGCAGAAGCAGGTTCTTTCTGGGACTACCAACCTGGCCAAGGATTTCAACCTGGATAGCCTGGATTTTGTGGATCTGATTATGTCCCTGGAGGAGAAGTTCTCCATAGAGATTACCGACGAGGAGGCGCAGGGATTGGAAACCGTAGATGATATATGTAAATACATACATGGCAAATCTAAGTCTGAGTAGCATCTGCCCGTTTGCGGTGCGGCGTTTGGATCTTCCAATTTCATCAAATCTCGCTGTCACGCGGTCTTTTGGTCCTCTGAGGGTTTGCTTCCAATATTCGGGAGTTGTTTCGGTTTTGTATGGCTGATAGGGCTAGGGTTGTCGTAACTGGTATGGGCCTGGTAACACCGCTGGGGTTTCAGATCCCCGATGTGTGGGACCGTTTAGTCAATGGGAAGTCGGGAATAAGTGCCATTAGCGGGTTTGACACTCATGACCTTGAGTGCAGAGTCGGGGGCCAGGTGATTTCCGAAGGCCAGTCAGGGGAGAACGTGTTTGACCCCACTCAGTGGGTCGAAGAAAAAGACGTAAAAAAGGCTGACCGCTTCATCATTTTCGGGGTGGCCGCAGCAGATATGGCGTTGTCCGACGCCGGCTTGCTGGGCACGGAGTTTGACCCTGACCGGATCGGAGTACTGGTAGGGTCCGGCGTAGGCGGCTTACCGTGCATAGAAAGAAATGTTATAGCCGTGCACGAGCGCGGGCCTAGGCGCGTGAGCCCGTTTTTCATACCAGGAAGTCTGGTCAACTTACTCCCTGGACACATTTCCATACGACACGGGCTGACGGGGTACTGCAACGCATCAGTGAGTGCCTGCGCGACGGGGGCCGCCGCCATTGCCGACGCGGCGCGAGTCATAGCATCAGGAGAGGCGGACGTTATGCTCGCTGGTGGAGCGGAGGGTGCGTTGTGTAGGGCGGCAGTGGCTGGGTTCTGCATCATAAAGGCCCTATCGACAAAATTCAATGATACACCAGAGCTCGCTTCTCGTCCTTGGGATAGGGACAGGGACGGCTTTGTGATCGGAGAGGGTGCCGGCATTCTGGTACTGGAAAGCTATGAGCACGCAAAGATGAGGGGTGCGAATATATACGCGGAGCTCGTCGGTTACGGGATAACTTCAGATGCCTATCACGTGACAGCCCCACACCCTGAAGGTCGGGGGGGAGCGGACGCAATGAAACGCGCGCTGCAAATGTCTGGGATTGCTCCAGAAAGTGTGGGGTATATAAACGCGCATGGAACCTCAACGCCGGTGGGAGACAGTGTTGAGATTTCCGCAATAAAATCGGTGTTTGGTGACCACGCATACCGTATGCCCATATCCTCCACAAAATCCTCTATCGGCCACCTGTTGGGGGCAGCCGGGGGTGTGGAAGCCATTTTTTCCATACTATCTATCCGCAATGGGGTCGTGCCTCCAACGTTAAACTTGCAAAATTCTTCGGAAGACAGTAATTTGAACTTGGTGCCTTTGAACGCGCAGGAACATAAGGTGTCAAGTGCGATGTCAAATTCCTTCGGGTTTGGGGGAGTGAATGCATCGCTGGTGTTCGGGGCCGTGTAGGTTCCACGCCGGCCCCATACTTGATGCGTTTCCTTATTGCACCGATCCCTACACATGCCTGAGGCGTTGTGGGCTTCGCTGCGCACCAGCGCGGTCTTCAATTTACCACGATATCGCCCGTTGCGGGTGCACAAGCTCTGCTCACAACAACTGGAAACGCACTGGGCGCGGTAACGTAACGCGCGTGATGCGAGTTTGAAACAGCCACAACAGTGGGCATATACTACAAGAATCATATTTAATAGTTGTGAAATAAAAATGCCTTAGCATTGCGCCAGCAGGGCATGCAAGAACGTAGCAATGGAGTATTTCAAACAGTTGGTTGCGTCGTCTATACAGCACAACGCGTCCCACCTTTACTGTGTCGTTGGCCAGCCTCCTGCAATCAAGAGGTTAGGCCACATAGAATTCCTGCAAGTGAGAAAGATCGACCAAAACGACATTACAAGCATATTGTCCGCAGTGCTGTCGGCAGAGGCGCAAGCCAAGTTCGATAGTGATGGGGAGATCGGCGTGAATGTGGAGTTTGACGAGACGCATTTTTTGAATATCCACGCAGCAAGAGACGTCAGCAAACCCGGGTCTGAAGCGAAGGTTACGGTTCATATTAGGGAATTGGTGTTCCCATCGGAGGATGACATCCCACAGGAGCTTGTTCGCATAGCCACATATGCACCTAGGGGAGTAATATTGCTGGGAGGAGCGGCGCACCACAACAAAAATTACACGATAGAGTGCTTGCTGCACAAAATCGGTACGACCCAGAAAAAGCATATCTTGACTTTCGGCATGGAAGCGGAATTCTTGCCCAGATCAGACAATTCCATAATAAGCACTTATGACGCATCTCAGGCAAATTTTGACTTCATCACAAAGCAAGCGGCGGACATTGTAGTGTTTGCAGAGCTCAACAGCAATCTGATAAGCGTGGTACACAGATGTGTTACTACAGGAATGTTGGTCATAGCAGCTGTAGACGCTGTTTCAACTTCGTGCATGCTGGAAAGAGTTCTCACCCTATTTCCAGACATGGAGTCAGGAATTAATTTCCTGGCTTCACACGTATTAGGCGCAACCCTACAAGTGCTACTAATGAGAAAGCCGTGTGTTTACGTGTATGACTTTATAATGTTCGACAACAAGGTCAAAGAAACGATAAGAAGTGGGAACGTGGCACAAATAGAGAACTCGGATATAATAGCGAAAATCAACATGTTGATTGAAGAGAATAAACTTACACATTCTGATGCCCAACCCGTTCTGGCCCATCTCGTTGGTGGCGCAAGCTCGCGACACGTCAGCAACGTGGAGGATGAATTTTAGTCCGAGTATATCTTCATGCTGACCAACACGTCGTCACAGGGCGACAAGCAAGTCTGTAGCCGACTGACCGGGAAGTCTGTACCCATCACCCGCAGGCACCGCAGTTTACATGGGTCGTGAACGCGGGGTTTTAGTGTGCTTGCACTTTCAACTTGAGACGCGGCAAAATCCCACATAGAATCCTACCGTGCAGTTTATACCCTCCCCCGCAATGGTGTTTGATGGCAGCTTAAATTTGGATCCGCTAGTTTCTGGCAAGCCACCCGAAGAGACAACCGTGGTCGTTGCAATGTCGGGGGGTGTGGATAGCTCGGTGGTCGCCGCGCTACTGCATGAACGTGGGTATAAGGTCATAGGGGCCACAATGCAGCTGCACAGCAGCTCACCGGCGTCTGGAGCAAAGTCTTGTTGCGGCAGTGTGGATATATATGACGCAAAGCGCGTTGCATCAACGCTCGGGTTCCCGCATTACGTCCTGGACTATGAAGAAGTGTTCAGGAGGGAGGTTATAGACGATTTCATCAATTCATACAAGCGGGGTGAAACTCCCATACCGTGCGTGAAATGCAACCAAACAGTCAAGTTCAGAGATATGCTCAAGGCAGCCAGAGCTATAGGCGGCGATGTTGTAGCAACTGGACACTATGTTCGAAGGGTTGAGATTGCCGGTGAGCAGCAAATATTGCGGGGTAAAGACCCGCAGAAGGACCAGAGCTATTTTCTGTTCTCCGTAACCTCTGAACAATTAAAATTCCTGCGATTTCCCCTAGGTGATTTGGCGAAGAGCAACGTTAGGCTGTTGGCGCAGCAACTCAACTTGGAGGTGGCAGATAAACCAGACAGCCAGGATATATGCTTTGTGCCCGAAAATAGCTACCGGGAGGTTCTGCGGAATTTGGACCCCGCATCGGTCAAAAAGGGCAAGATTGTGCACGTCGACGGCCGCTTGCTTGGCGAGCATGATGGCATATCGAATTTCACCGTTGGGCAGCGCAGGGGCCTGAACATCTCTGCACCATATCCGCTGTATGTAGTAAGATTAGATGCGGCGCAGAACACTGTGGTAGTTGGGCCGCAGTCTGCCCTAATGAAGAGGGCATTGTTCGTGAAGAATCTGAATTGGCTCCCTGATTACAACATTCCAAAGCGCGGACTGGCGGTTGATGCCCGGCTGCGATCATCCGGCGCCACTGTCCGTGCCACTATAACAAGTGACGGGGACGGCTATGGAACGGTGGTACTCGAAGAGGACTGCGTCGTATCACCAGGGCAGGCGTGTGTGCTGTATGACAAAGAAAGGTTGCTAGGAGGCGGATGGATATACAACAAGTTGTGCCACGAAGGGGCATGAGATAAACGGGGGCTTTTGCAGCAGTTGTGGGTTAGTATTGCACCATGCGTTACCCCGGCTGCCGCATCATGGCCGGGGCGAGCCACAGCCAGGCAGTATGCACTTGCTGCACGCGGGCACTTGAGGAGCTTTTTGCATGTTTCACCCACCCATGCACACAATGCGCGCGATTCCAGAAAACCTTTACTGGGGCAATCCTAAATCTGTCGTGCGTACCAGAAAATTCCACATAGCCAGCCCAAGCCCATTCGGTTATAACCCCCAGCAATTCAAACCTCCCAGCAGTCCACCCTGCCCTAATGTTGTACTGGTTCCGGCGCGGCTGCGATGACCAGGTTTCCGGCTGGAGCCCTACCCCATGGCGCCGTCGCAGTTGGGCGCATTTTCGCATCTATGGCCCCGTAGACCAAACTTGCACCCTGGATAAACTATTGAGACACATCACAGAATTGTGTGCACGTCACGCTTGAGCCGTTGCACGATTGCTTTTTGTAGTTATTATATTAGTTAATAAAGTAACTTTTACGGGCTTTTTTGGACCCCAGTACCAACATCACTAGCGCGGCAGTCATCCGCGACTGTTTAGTCGCTTGCATCCGCATCATGCGCACTGCAAAAATCGGCCCGATTGCCTTTCAGAAACTCATAAAACTATATAAAACTCCGGAACTTGCGCTCGATGCACTCGCGCATGGAGAGCTCGGTAACGTGGGGCGTATATGTCCAGAAGACGATGCGGAAAAGGAAGTTGAGCTGTGCAGAAAACTGGGCGCAAGGATGATAAGTATGTTTGAGCGGGAGTACCCCCAAATGCTGCTGCACATATACGATCCTCCCCCGGTTATAACCGCGCTTGGTGATGTAGCTTTGTTAAACAAAAACAATAAAGTTGCGATGGTGGGGAGTCGCAATGCATCGGCGAATGGAAAACGTATTGCATATGGAATAGCATTTGACCTATCTAAAGCCGGGTTTGTTACGGTATCAGGCTTGGCAAGGGGAATCGATAGTACGGTGCATAGCGTGATATTTGAAAAAATGCCTACTGTCGCAGTTACTGCGAGCGGGATTGACGTTGTATATCCCAAAGATAACCTGCACTTGTACCGCGCAATAGTGCACAACGGCGGCGTAGTTGTGACTGAGCTGCCATTTTCGTCGCTGCCGAAGGCGAGCTTTTTCCCTCAACGCAATCGTATAATATCCGGCATGGCCTGGGGCACAGTTGTGGTAGAAGCATCACGCAGATCTGGGTCCCTCATCACAGCAAATTTTGCCTTGTCGCAGGGCCGGGAAGTATTTGCGGTGCCGGGCTTGGCTTTGGACCCCAAATACTCAGGCAGCAATTATCTCATCAAGCAAGGTGCCACGTTGGTAGAATCTGCGGAAGATATTATACAAGCGTTGAACCCCAGCGCACGTCCAATAGCGGCGAACAGCCTGCGACATGCCGCCCGGCAAGACGTTGCCACAGATGGGGCAGGCTCTGCGGCAATTCGACGCGCGATTCTCCAACAACTGAGCGTTTCTCCCACAGACATTGAAGATCTGGCAGCTTGCACAAAAATTGGCACAAGTACATTACTCGCTGAACTCATTGAGTTGGAGCTATTGAGAAAGGTGCACAGATTTCCCGGTAACAGATTCGCCCTGTCTCTGGAAAACTAGTAACACTGCCTGTCACCTGCGTTCGAACAGCCTATCTATTTCAGACAGACTGAGTTTTACATACGTCGGCCTACCGTGGTTACACTGGCCGGAATGTGGAGTATCTTCCATCTGCCTCAGCAGGCTGTTCATCTCTTCCAATTTCAACGTTCTGCCACTTCTTATTGAGCTGTAGCAGGCAATGGTTCCGCACACGTGTTTTATCTTTTCGCGCATGAACAACGCGTCACCCACTTCGACAATGCTCTCCACTATTTTGGCAATCATTGCCTTGACGTCAAACACCCCAAGAATTGCCGGAACCTCTCTCACGGCCACAACCATGCTTCCCATAGGCTCGATTACTAGCCCAAATTTTAGCAGTTTTTCCTTATATTCGCCCAGCAACTCTAATTCGTATTCATTGTCTAGCTCAACTAACTCAGGCATGAGTAGCACCTGGCGTTTCATCCCCTCATCGGCTGTTACCTTTTTCATGTACTCATAGGTGAGCCTCTCATGCGCAGCGTGTTGATCTACTATGATTACATGGTCCCCGGCCCTCGATACTATATACCTGTCGAAAAGCTGACATACCGCATTGCCTAGCGGTAATTCTTCTATCAGTGGCACGATATGAGCCTCTGAGTCATAGCTTAGAACCGGACGCGTTGTGCGCCTACTGCTACCGCTTCCCAAAAAAGAAAACAGCTCCGCCGCGCGTGGGGGGTTTTCGATGGCATGCTCAGGCTTTGATGAAAATTCTCCCCCCCCCCCGTCTGCTGTACGGAAAGCTTTGGGCCTACTGCCACACCATAATCGTGTACTTTACCGTAGTGTGGTGTATCCAAAACTGGCGTATTATCCACAGCGAAGTGGTCCAATCCTCCCCCAACTGGGGTACGGGGAGGCAGTTCTCTGTACACATTGCTAGACAAGGCCGTTGCCAGCGCCTCAACAACCACACTGTACACCTGCTTGCGATTCCGGAATCTTACTTCCAGCTTACTGGGGTGCACGTTAACATCGACATCACCTGGCAAGATCTCCATGCACATCACAACCACTGGATGCCGATCTCTGGGAATGAACTCGCTATATGCGGACTTTATCGCACCCATGAAGAGGGTGCTGTGTACAGGCCTACCGTTTACAAATGTGTATATCATGTCGGGCCTTGATCGATTAAACGTGGGGACGCTAATATACCCGGTGATGTTTATGGCATCTGAATGGAAACGTACCTCGAGTGACTGCTCCCGAAACGCATCACCAAAGGGTTTCATCTCCCACAAACGCGACATCAAATCTTCCCTGGCAGGGTACTTAAAAATCTGCTTGTCAGCTATGGTTAGGGAAAACGCAGTACTGAATCTGGCTGTGGCAAACCTGTACATCAGATCAACAATGCTTTGGGTTTCCGCCTTCTCCGTGCGCAAAAACTTCAGCCTGGTGGGAGTGGCAAAAAACAGATCTCTAACTTCTATAGAAGTCCCGCACGGTAATGCCTCAGGTGACAAATCTCTGGTTTTCTCCCCTCCTTCGAGCACTATAGACCAGGCCTCGGTGCACCCTCTATATTTTGAAACCATTTTAGTTCTGGCAACAGCTGCAATGGACGTCAGCCCCTCTCCCCGAAACCCCATCGACCTAATATTGTTGAGGTCATTATCCGGAAGCTTAGACGTGGCATGACAGATAAACGCTCTCTCCATTTCATCCCTGGGTATGCCACATCCATCATCAATCACGGAAATGAGGTTGCGTCCGCCTTTGTCTATTAGCACATTTATGGTAGTGGCACCCGCATCTATCGAGTTTTCAACAAGCTCTTTCACCACGCTAGCGGGACAATCTATTACCTCCCCAGCAGCAATTTTATTTACAGTCTTGGCATCTAACACAACTATAGGCACGACGTCACCACACACAACCAGTGCAACACAAGGTCATTATAGCGCACAAAGAGAAAACTACTACCCTGTACTAGGGAAAGCAAACAACGCGCTAGCAGGCCTCACAGCCGCACACTTGAGTGCATAAACAACTTACGGCGGCAGCACTTTCTTTTTTTATTCATTGACCGCAGCAGATTAAGGGTATAGAAATTGGCAGTGGTTCGGTGGTTTTTGTTTATGAGGGATGTAGTCGAATCGTCCATTGATATCCAGAACAGCTTGTCTATGCTTGGTGCGTTTTCTAACGCAGACATTGTAGTTAAGGCCACCATGCTCATATTAGTTGCGTTTTCTGTAATTTCTTGGTCAGTAATTTTGAAGAAGCATTTGGTGCTAAGAAAACGGGCCAGGGAAATCCGGGAGCTCGAGGAGCGTTTCAGCTCCAGAAGAACTTTCACCAACCTAACCGAGATTATAGGTCATAGCACGGGCATTGTGTCGCAAATATTGAACTACGGAATGCAAAACTCCAAGCTGGTTACGAACAAGCAGGCGGGGTTGCACAGGTTTGTGAGCGCAGAATTAAGTAGAACCCTAGACAAGCTTGAAGACAACGTAGAGCTTCTGGCAACCATCGGGTCCTCTTCCCCTTTCATAGGGCTGTTTGGAACCGTATGGGGGGTTGTAGGCAGTTTGCGCTCCATCCCAGCTGGGGCAAGCGTGGGCATTGCGTCTGTCGGCCCAGGCATGGCTGAAGCCCTGTTCGCAACCGCCTTGGGGTTGCTTGTCGCAATACCCGCCAACATATTCTATAACAGGTTCACAGCACTTATAACAAGGATGTCCAACCGTCTAAGCAATCTGGTGTGCGAGCTCGAGGCATTTGCAGATAATGAGGAGTAGGTCCGCATCGCACAGATTGTCAGAGCAGCGCAGGGAAGTTCGCAGGTTTCGTTCCGAGATAAATATAACACCCTTCGTGGACGTAGTGCTCATACTTCTGGTGATATTCGCGGTTTCGCATACAGAGAAGGCCCTGCCATCGCTCCTTGTAAATCTTCCCAACGCAAGTAGGGCTCTGGGCTTGGACTCCGAGCAATCAGTTGTCTTGACCATTACCAAGAAAGGTACTATATATGTGAACGATAAGCTTTCCAGAGAGGCAAATCTGGAGACTGACCTCATGTCCGCAACTAAGGGCAAGGAGGCCCAGGTGTTCTTGCGTGGTGACGAGGGCGTGAGCTACGGGGCGATCATGAGGGTGGTTAATTTGTTGTCTGGTTACGGCCTCAGGAAGGTGGCTCTGGTTGCTGATAATAGCGTGGTTGCCGATGTTGGGAGCAGTGCAGGCCGCACGTAGTGTGCTTTTGAACAACGTTCACGTGGCTTTGTCAGTGCTTTTGCACGTGGTCGCTGGTGGTGTTTACTTCGCAGGCACCTGGGCTATGGAGCGAGGCAAGGTACAGCATGACGCAGGAAATGCGGTTATAGTGTTCGGTTCCGTTCCCGTGGCGGAAGCAGATAATGTTCGGGCGGGTAGGCAGCCCGTCGTCCTTCAGAAAAGAAAAGTCGAGTATAGGCCCACAGAAAAGGCTGAGCGTGTCGTTGTGGAGCCGATAAAAAGAATACCTCCGCCCCCGGGGAGGAAGGCCATGGAAAGGGAGAGGTTGGTTACGCAGCCACAGCAGCAGGCTGCTCCTCCGGCGGTGGAACCGCTTCCCGTTGCTGCTGACGCGCAAGATTTCCCAGAAACCGCAGAGCAGGAGTTGTCAGGAATACTGCAAGCAGTGCAGCGTGAGGCTAATATCGGGCCGCCCGGCGCGGAAAATGAAGTGGATTCCGGTGAGGCTAAATACGACGAAAAGCACGAGCTCGCGGTAAGGATAGCAAACTCCATCAGGAGTCGGTTCGTTGAATGCTGGACCGTCCCCGCGGGCGCAAAAGATGTAGAAAACATGGTGGTGAAAGTCGGCGTGGTGCTGGCTCCCAGCGGAAAGGTGGTTAGGGCTGGCATCACAGATACTCATTTATACAACAGCAACCCCTTCTTCCGCGCCGTAGCGGATAGCGCACTGAGAGCGGTGTACAAGTGCAGCCCACTCATGGGGCTAAACAGAAACGATTACAACCTGTGGCACGAGATAGTTCTAACCTTCAACCCCAAGCCCGAGTTGTGATAAGCCGGGTGATCTAAAAGGCTTTTCCCTCTTTCGCACCTTCCTGCTTGTGCGGGAATGTTAATGTCACTATAGTGCCCAGGTTCGGCTCGCTTTTTATGCTGAAGGTCCCTTGCATAAGCTCCACAAGCTTTTTGCTTAAAGGCAGCCCCAACCCTGTGCCCTCATACTTGCGAGAGTGCGTACTGTCGGCCTGCCCGAAGACGGACATCACCTTGTACAAATCCTGTTGGGCAATACCAATACCAGTATCACTGATTTCCACTATAAGTTGCTCACCCCTGATCTCGGCACACAATTTAACCAGCCCACCTTCCGGGGTAAATTTCACCGAGTTTGACAGTACGTTTATGATAACCTGCTTCATCCTCTTCGGATCCGCAAGCATAACAATGGGCTCTTCTGGCATTTCCTTTTTGAGCTCCACCTTAGCATCTTTTGCCCGGGGCAGCACCATTGTGAAGGACGAATCTACAATCTTACCTAGGTCAAATTTGACGAACTCTACGGTGAGCTTGTTGGCCTCCGCCTTTGAAAAATCTAGAATATCGTTTATCAAGCTCAGCAGGTGCACACCCGATTGGTGAATGTCATTTATGTACTCCTTATATTCCTCGCTGCCAATTGGGCCCAGCGACTCCGACTGAATGATTTCAGAAAAGCCGATAATAGAGTTGAGAGGGGTGCGCAACTCGTGGCTGACGTTGGCCAAAAACTGAGACTTGCTTACGCTTTCTCTTTCAGCAGTTTCCTTCTGCTCCTGAAGTTCTAGGTTCGCATCATACTGGCTGCTAAGCAGCCTTGCACTCCTTCTGTAAAACAATACAACCAAACACACGCAGCTCAGTATTGCTACTCCAACGGGTATGACCAACATTCCGTGCACGCCTCTAAGGGCCTGGGAAAGCTTTCCGTAATTTTTTATCACCTGCAAAAAAACTTTGGGGCCGTCATCTTGCAACACGATCGGAAATACGGTAAAAATCCGACCATCCGCAACCACTCCCCGTAAAACATCGCCATTCGCGAGAGCTGCGAGTTGTGCCTCCGATAAAGACTCACCGCCAGCAGAGCCCTCAACGGAGCCCTCCCCCACAGTGAATATGATACCGCCAGAACCGTGCAACACCACCGTCACTCCAGTAAGGTTTTGCAACGCTTGTACAAACTCTGCACGCAGTTTTATCATCAAATTAACATGGTAAGGGTCAGTGCTCACGTGTGTGGGAATAGTTCGAAGCAAGTCAGTATATTTGTCTAGTATCGTATGTGACAACACCTGGCCTATGTCGGCAATATCCTCTGCCGAAGCCATATCTAAAGTGCGCTCTAGCACTTTCACATGCACATACCAAGTCGCGCCGATAAATAGTGTAACAAGCATCGCTAAAGATAGATTTTTAAAGTGTCTGATAAGCACGTATCCGCACCCGACCACTAGCTATGGGCGAGGTTAATAGCATAACGCGCTCACATCAATACTTAAATTGCGTACCCTTCTAAACTGTACGTCTATATAAACTTTAGGTAAGAGTAATCTTGTTGACCTACAGAGGACTTTCACAGTATCGTCAGTCATAGCCGGAAGTTGAGGGGCAGTTGTGGGTAATAGTTGTATCGTTCCGTTTTACGCACCGTTTGATGTAAGTTTTGCGCGCGGTGAGGGGGTTTATCTGTACGACACGCAAGGCAAGCGATACATAGACTTCGTGTCTGGAATTGCCACCGTTTCTCTTGGACATTGCCACCCTGCATTGGTTAACGCACTAGAAACCCAAGGTAAAACTCTCTGGCATGTATCAAACATGTACCGCATAGCTGAGGCTGAGCGGCTCGCAGAAAAGTTGGTGGGCTGTAGCTTTGCGGATTTGGCGTTTTTTTGCAATTCCGGTGCTGAAGCCGTAGAGTGCGGATTTAAAATCATCAGATCGTACCAAAACGGCAAGGGAAGGCCGGAAAGATACAAGATATTAACCATGAGGCGCTCTTTCCACGGCAGAACCTACGCTGCTTGCTCGGCGAACGAACCGCAGCATTTTATGCGGCTACTGCACCCATATGTAGACTGGTTCGTTAGTGTTAATCCTGACATAGACTCAGTGCGAAGTGAAGTCAGCAAAGGCAACATAGGTGGGATTTTGGTAGAGCCGGTACAGGGCCAGAGCGGCGTGCATATTCTTGGAGGAGAGTTTCTCAAAGGCTTACGCGACATATGCGATGAGCATGATATGCTGTTATTCTTTGACTGCGTGCAGTGCGGAGCGGGAAGGACCGGCAAGTTCTTCGCGTATGAGCATTTTGGCGTGCATCCGGACGTGTGTTCAATTGCAAAGGGCATGGGTGGGGGGTTCCCTATAGGTGGTTGTCTCATCACAAAAAATGCCGGACAGTTTGCTGCCGTGGGCATGCACGGGTCCACCTTCGGTTGTAACCCATTAGCAACAACTGTAGCGTACGCAGCTGTGAGCGAAATTCTCCGCGAGGGGTTCCTTGAAAATGTCTCCAACAATGGAAAATATCTGGTTGATGAACTCACAAAGTTGTCAGGAAAATTCAGTGGCATCATTGAAGAAGTGAGGGGGCTCGGCCTCATGGTTGGGCTGCAGATGAACACCAAGGTAAACGTACGTGCTTTTGCTGGTAAGGTTTTGGAGCAAGGGTTGCTTCTCTCCACAGCTGACAGCAGAAACGTGCTTCGGATGTTGCCGCCGCTCGTAGTTTCCAAAGGCGAAATCGAAGAGGCATTGCACATATTTGCGCGCTGCCTGGAGGAGATATAGAGCAGAATTTACACAGGAATGAAGCCAGAAGTGGCCACTGCCCGGAGCATCAGATCGTATTGCTGGACAGCTGTAAGTGCCCCGCAAGTCGGCAGCCACCCGGGTAACTCTGAGTTCTGTGTGGGTACTGTGCGATGCTCACCTTATTAAGCGCTCTATGTAGTTTCAGAACAAAAAAATAACGTAAGTATTTTATTGATTTCTTAACCAATAAAGGTTACAATACTTGCGCTGTGCAGGTTTCTTCTTGGGGTGTAGTGTGCCTTCTAGTTTAAAACGTGTCAGGTGCAGGCATTCCTCTGCACCACTTTTGTCAGACCTTCTTGAAGAAGAAAGTAAAACCCACTCGGCAAGGGGCCGTATAGGCAGAGCGTCGCGGTTCATCCAAAAAATTGAAGAAAAGCGCCAATCAAATAGCACAGATATTTTTCTGATCGCCTCCTTTTCCCTGATGGTGATAGAAGCGCTCTCGTCTTCTTTCACCATATATTGCCTGGACTATGGCGCAAACGCTAGTGTCAAAGCCAAAGTCGTCGTGGCGTATTATGCATTATACGCCGCGCTTTCCTGTATTCTCTTAGTGAACGCAGTGCTCTCCGCTATACGGGTGAGGCAGGCATATAAGAAAAAGGAAATAAACGCCAAACAGCAGTCGGTGCAACTTGCAGGGGAGGCTCTAACCATAACAACGGGATTGATGTGGATTACAATATCCTTAGCTTCAATCACAATGGCCCTCTCATCAAGCGTGCACATGCAACTGGCGGCTATGTGCTTGGCCGTCATGGCGCCCGCGCTTGGTGCTCTCTCGGCATTCTTGAGGGTCTATGAGGTTTCCGTATCATACAAGAAGGAAAAGCTAGATGTAGCCCGCAGGGGAGATTCCGCCTCTGGCCCCGCCGTAATGTCGCAGCGCAGAAAAAACTGGTACTGCTTCCAGTCTGGCTTATTCCTGACTATTGCACTGTTTGAATTTGCGCACTTTTTATGCCATGTGTACGAGGCGTACCTGCTCCAGGGCAATACACACCTCCTCTATAACATACAAGACAGGGTGCTTTTGGGGACGCAGATCTTCCTTACCTGCGTATTTATCCTCCTTGAAATTGCTAAGGTGTACACAGAAAAGGGCGCCGAATCGCCCCAGTCCTCACTTGTGAACAGCTTTGAAGATAGAAGTTTGGGCGATAATTCTAACACGCCAGAATATGCTAGCACTGCAACCTTAGTGCAGCATAGCTCGGCGTCTAACGCACGTACCGCACCTGCGATGGCTTAGGCCACCTATTACTGTTTTTTTGATGATCGCATGGTAGCGTGTGCTTCACGTGGAACTGGTTTCCCTTTCGAGCACCAATAGTAACCTGGTGCAGATCATCATCGGCACCCAGTCTTTGGAAGTTGTACCAGTCTGAGCACAAACAGTGTTTGCTACTGCAACACGTCGGTATGCGTCCTTTTTGCGCGCTAAGGCTTAATCCCCTCCCTTGAAAAAATTTGGCGTATAACTGTCACAACAGTGGGTACTTGCTGGAGGCAGTATCAGCTGCAGATCATTCCACAATCTCCCGCTTGCCGAGCTGCCCTGAGGTTATCACCCCTTCCCTTTCCATGCGCTCGACGAGGTTTGCCGCCCTGTTATACCCTATTCTTAGTTGTCTTTGTACGTAGCTTATAGACGTTTTACGATCTCGAAGAACTATTGCCACCGCCTTTTCGTATAGGCTGTCATCAGAGGAATATCGAAGGTCTTCCACATCTTTTTCTTCGCACTCAAGAACCTTGGCAATACCATCTATGTAATCCGGCCTTCCCTGCATCTTCAAGTGGTTTACAACATCCTGCACTTCATTGTCGCTAACAAACGCACCGTGGACCCGTCTTATTCGCCCCCCGGAGACCATATATAGCATGTCACCCATGCCGAGTAGCTGTTCTGCACCCTGCTCTCCAAGAATTGTCCTGCTATCTATCTTGGAAGTCACAGAGAAGCTGACTCTAGTGGGGAAATTCGCCTTGATAACACCTGTGATAACATCAACCGAAGGTCTCTGCGTAGCCATTATTATATGTATTCCGGCAGCACGGGCCATTTGCGATAATCTCTGTATGGATGATTCAATCTCCTTGCCCGACACGATCATGAGATCGGCCATTTCATCCACCACAACAACTATGTAGGGAAATTGGACCTTCTCTATGGGCGTCCTCTCAAACACCGGTTCCCCCGTATCCGCGTCGAAGCCCGTCTGCAATACCCTTTCAAGCACGGCCCCGCTGCTTATTGCCTCCTTGATCTTCGCGTTATAGCCGGTAACATTCCGCACACCCACCGCGGACATGAGCCTATAGCGCTCTTCCATTTCTGACACCACCCATTTTAACACAGCCACCGCCTTTTTGGGCTCAGTAACCACCGGAGTAAGCAGGTGAGGAATGTTGTCATATATAGATAGCTCCAACACTTTTGGGTCAATCATGATCATCCTGCACTGCTCGGGAGTGAGGCGGTACAATAGCGATAAAATCATGGTATTGATGCCCACAGATTTACCAGAACCGGTGGTTCCAGCAATCAGCAGGTGCGGCATTTTAGTCAAGTCGGCAACTACCGCTTCCCCATCTATGCCTTTACCGAGAATTATTGGAAGCTTGAGGTCAGGATCAGCATACTCCCTGCTTTCTATGAGGCCGCGCAACATCACAATTTCTCTGCGCTGATTGGGAATTTCTATACCCAAAACATTCCTCCCAGGAATCACCGAAATCCTGGTAGACAGCGCGCTCATGGACCGAGCAATATCGTCTGACAATCCTATCACCCTAGATGATTTTGTCCCAGCAGAGGGCTCAAACTCATATAAAGTCACCACCGGCCCGTGGCGCACGTCGATTATCTTGCCATATACACCAAAATCCTTCAGCACTGAATACAGGGCATCGGTTTCGTCCCGGTGGTCGGGCATATTGTCGCAACTAGCCCCAGTCGACGGCAAATGCTCCGCCAGTAATTTCACCTTCGGCAGAGCAAACACTGCAGGCTTTTCTGCTCTATTTTTTGGCTGCTTTGGAACAGCGCTACGAGCCAACGCGGCGTCATCCTCGGTACAGGTGCGCGGCTGCGGCGAGGGCCGCGGCTGTTCCGCGGTGGCGCGCGGAGCCTGCGGCGGAGACGTAGTAGGTTCAGGTACAAACTGTGGTAACGTAGGCAACAGCGCCGGATACTCGACCGAATGAGGAATCCCTTCCACCACCAGTAAGTCATCACTGCAATCGCCAACGTTAAGCCCGCTTATCCGAGATTTAAACTTCACAAAAAGCTCATACAGCGCAACAATCGGCCCCCAGCCGGCAGAGCCAACCATCCCCACAACGATCAACCCTACCAGCACGGAAGTGGGTAGTGATGCGAGCTTGGCCCCTATGAAACCCCCATGGTAGAATTTACTCGTTACGCCGAGAGATAGCTTTGACAGTATACCACCCACCCCAGCGGCAACACTCAGGACACACGGCATGTGTATTTTGCGCACTAGAGAGGGCGCACGCTTTAACCTAAAAAGGCCAAGCACCCCGCACAAAGCCCCGGAGAGCCCGAACAACTGCACTACAATATCCCCTACATACGCACCTGGAATACCCATCAAATTCTGGATGGTGGCATCACTCAGCATACCAGCCGTGTTCAGCGATGCATCAGAAGGATCGTACGTGAGCACAGACAGGGTAACAAATATGGCCGCCAAAAAATGGAAAGTGAACCTGCACCAAGCCGCAACGCAATCCTTCAGCATGTACCACCTATCCAAAATAGTAGCGCAGGGCATATCTGAAAAAGCTTATAGCCACCAGGAGTATCAGAGGAGAAAAGTCAAAACCCGAAACATTGGGTATATACCTACGGAGCACGGAGATAGCAGGGTTCAGCACCCTAGACAGCGCAGAGAACACCCGGTACACAAACTCGTTATACCTGTTAACAATGCCCATGGCAATCAACCACCCCAGCAACACCCAGGTAATGAGCGCCATGTTATATATGCTCAGCAATGTATCAACAAGGTAGGCCACCGGGTGCATCACTGAACCTCTCCACTACGCCATGAATCCAACAACAGTTGGCCATTATACAAGAATCATAAACAATAAAAACCGTAAAAATACGCTTTCTCGCCCGGGTTTTTCAAAACCACTTCAAAATCACGGGGAAAAATTCATCTTGAAGGATGTACGGTTATTGTGTATAGTCGGCCCGGAGTGGGTTTTGTTCCCTGTAGTGTTTCTTATTTTCGCTTTTTTGCTGTTGGCCTCCGCCTTTTTTTCGGCTGCGGAGACCGCGCTGACTTCCGTGAGCGCCTCCTCCATACACAGATTGGTCCTTGGCGGGGACAGAAGGGCGAAAATTGTGGAATCGCTCAGCAGGCGGAAAGAGATGGTCATCAGCGCCATGCTTGTTGGCAACACGATAGTTAATATATCTTCCTCCTCAGTCGCAACTGCTATGTTTCTGGGCTTTTTGGGCCCAGAGGGAATTGTGGTCTCCACAGTTACGGTTACCCTTTCTATTTTGCTGTTCGCGGAAGTCCTACCAAAAACGTATGCCATACACAATCCTGAAAAGATATCCCTGCGCTCCGCCAGGCTTGTGGCCTGCTGTTCGTTCGTTCTTTCGCCGTTGTGCTCACTAATCACGCATATCGTCAACTACACACTGAGAATACTTGGAGTGCAAGGACAAAAAGAAATAGTTTCGGCGGCGGAAGCCATGCGAAGCCTGATATTAATGCACGGAAGCAAGGGCACCATGTTAAAGCAGGATCTAGACATGCTAAGCAGCGTGCTAGACCTTGCGGAAACCGAAATATCTCAGGTAATGACGCACAGAAAGAATTTGTTCGCGCTAAACATAGACGAGGACGTAGATGTTCTGGTAAAGCAGATCCTACAGGGCAGCCATAGTAGAATCCCAATGTGGCAGAAGAGCGAAGAGTCGATAGTTGGTGTTGTGCACGTCAGAGACGTGACCGATTTGGTGCGCGAGAAAAGCAATAACGTCACCAAAAAAGACATTTACAGGATAATGATCAAGCCCTGGTTTGTACCCGATACAACACCTCTTAGTGTCCAACTGCACAACTTCCGCAAAAAGCGTAGGCATTTGGCCTTAGTTGTTGATGAATATGGCACCTTGCAGGGCGCAGTAACGTTGGAAGATATTTTGGAGGAGATAGTTGGAGATATCTCTGACGAGCACGATGTTGTACCTGAGAGTTTCATAACGGCCATTAGCAATAGCGAGTATTACATCAGCGGTGAGGCACCGATTAGAGACGTCAATAGGGAATTGGGCTGGAGTTTACCGGAAGAGGCGTCTACACTGGCCGGCCTTATCTTACATGAAGTAGAGCGAATACCAGAAGAAGGCGAGGCCTTTCAGTTGCACGGGTTCTCATTCAAAATTTTGAAGAAAAACGGGAATATAATATCACTAATTGGCATAAGCATACCGTTGAATGGTTCGGAGGAGACTTAAGCTTAGCGCACTGCACCCACTGCTTTAGTAGTTGTAACCCCTGAGGCTTAAACCTCATATCCTTCGAGGTAGTATGAAACACCGGCCCAAGAGCGACGTAGGAAGGGCGAATAAAGCATGCGCGTGCCAGTTCATGATAGCAGTGCGTGCTCAAGCCCAGCTTCATTTTAGATTTTAGGATACTTTCCAGGTCTGCGGTTTGCACATCTTCCTGGCCCAGGTGTACACCATGTGCCCCATGTTCTATGGCGATATTCCAATGGTCGTTCACAATCAAGCATACCCCTTTGTCTTTAGACAGCTGCGCACAGCGCCGGACCATTCTATCAACCTCGCCTATCGGCGCCTCCTTGGCTCTCAATTGGATGGTTTTCACGCCACAACGCACTGCTCGCTCAAACCAGGTATCGTCAGGCACAATGAGATACAAACCTATGTTTTCAAGCTTATCAAAGCCATACATAGTATCCCGACAATCAAACCCACTTGCAATCCTAGGAAAGTATTCACCATTGATGTTGTACGGATTCCAATCTGCAACTGAGCCACCAGAGACGACTGCGCTCGCTAGCATCCTGGCCAGCACAATACAATCAAGCCTCGCGTCTTTCATATCCTTGCACTTTGTCGTGTTTAGCACATGATCGGCCACGTGCCTGTAGGAGCGGGCAAAGGTATCACAGTCGGTGGGCCCGGGGCATTTGTACAGGAGTTTTATTTCCTCATTCCCATCAAAGTAATAATCCGCATAGGTGCCGTCAGCGCATTCCGCATTGACGGCGTAAACGTCCCCTTCACCCTGCAAATGGGCATCACGCACGGCTTCCGCAACCGCACAGCTGGCCATATTGTCTCCACGCATAAGATGCATTTTACACCGATAAAGGTTCGCTTGAGGTTTTGCCCATTATTCCCCGAAGAATGTCGTTATACAAGATTACTTACACGCCACCCGGAGCCGAAAGCACCCATATTTTCCCTCCGCAACCGCGCAGCTGGCCATATTGTCTCCGCGCATCAGATGCATTTCACACCAACTAAGTTTTACTAAGTTCGCAGTATTCCGTGGCACATGCCGCCACACTAGGTTATGAGCCCCGCCCCAGCAGGCAAAAGCACGCATCATGGCTAGTAGAGGGCATCCCCAGTTCGGTTATTCTTCCTGTTGAAAAATTGTATGATCGTGGCTGCAATCTCCTCAACAGATTTTTGCGTCACATCTATTGTGGGCCATCTGTTTTTCGCGCATATTTTTTTCATCTCGTTAATCTCCTCCACAACCTGCTCGTAACTTACGTAGTTACAATTTTCCTGGTGCTTCATCGAGATTAACCTATTCCTGCGAATCTGTATTAATCTATCAGCGTCAATAGTGAGCCCAACAACGAGCTTGTCCGCAATTGTGGCCGGGTCTACCGGTAGCTGAACGGAACACACCAGAGGAATGTTCACAACCCTGTACCCGCGGTATGCGAGGTATATACTGGTGGGAGATTTGGAAGTTCTCGACACGCCCACTATGATGATATCGGCCTGGTCTATGTCCCACAAATTCTGGCCATCATCGTGGGAAATGGTATAGTTTATGGCATCAATGCGATTAAAATACTCGTCACCGAGCTTGTGCGGATGCGCGTTAGGGTCTTTTGTCACCTGGAGGTAGCAGGAAATCTCCCTTATGACGTGCGCGAGAACCGGTATACATCGGACGCTCTGCGCCGTCGCCTTTTCTTTCAAGTACTTCCTGAGGTCATCATCAACCACGGTGTACATTATGAGGTTATGCCTTTCGGGGTTGATGTTCAGCATAACCTTATCCACCTGACGCTTGCTGCCAACCAGCGACCATACAAACTCGTTGACCTCTAAAGACTTAAAGTGCTCAACCGCAGACCTTGCCACAGCAATTACGGTCTCACACGTGGAATCAGAGACAAGATGCAAGTCTAAAACAGCCTTATTACGCATAGCAGAGTGAGAGAGCACTGCGCCAGGGTAACACAAACCATGACCGCCAGCAATAGCAGATGCGGGAAGGGCCCATCGTGGCAGCAGAAAATCCTAACGCAGCCAACCGGGACGGAAGGCAGACAGACCGCGGGGAAAGGACTGAAGATTAGTGGAAAAACTCACCGTATGGCCACCGACACGAGAAGGCGTAGCGCACCTCCTCATGCCTGTAGCCTGCAGTCCCAACACATGATGTTCCCCTTGGACACAGAGCGGAGATCGCTGGCATCCACCTCACCCGCACACTTAATGCATTTTATATCCTCGCTGGGAGACACGTTTCGATCGACAGCTATTCTATCATCAAAAACGAAGCACTCTCCCTCCCACAGGCTATCATCGCCGCGCACAGTTTCCAGGTAATTCAGTATGCCACCTCTGAGATGGTAAACGTTCCGAAAGCCCAAACTACGCATAAAGGCAGTAGACTTCTCGCACCTTATGCCCCCAGTGCAGTACATGGCAACGCAGGTATCTCTTTCCTTATCCAGTGCCCAGTTCCTTGCCCACTCAGGGAACTCTCTAAACGAGGAAGTACCGGGGTCTATCGCACCTTTGAACCTACCTAGCCTGACTTCATAGTCGTTTCTCGTGTCAATCACATGCACATCAGGAGAAGACACAAACTCGTCCCAGTCGCGGGGGTCAATGTACTCTCCCCTAAGCGAGCAGTCA
>NZ_AFMS01000049.1 GCF_000215485.1 Anaplasma marginale str. Florida | reverse complement strand
ATTGTGAAGTGGACAGAAGAAAGAGTGCGTTCCGCGCTNTACGGCAATAAAGACAAAGCTGGTGGGCAGGAAAGCGTTGTAGCCAGCATGTACAGGCACATTAGCACGGATGGTCCGTTCAACAGGCTTGTGAATGCATTGCTGATTTTATATGTGATGGTCAGCGCACTTTACTTCTTTTTGGGGTTCTCCAGGGCGTCGATCTTCCAGTTGTTTATCATCTTTGCAAAAGTCATAATCGTGGTGTACGTAATACGCCCGGACAGCTGGACCTTTTTTAACGATCATCTGTTCAAATTGTTTACAGATGGCCCCAAAAGTTTGATTGCCGTCATGACTGGTGGTGTTGGAAACACCGATGATTTTGGATTTATGGATGGCATACTATATAGGTTTTCGGTCTCGCAAACGTGGATTCAGCTGCTAGCACTCATATTTTCTGGCCCTGTGGGGTGGCTCACAGTGGTGCTAATTTTCTGGGGGCTGTTCCTCCTGGTGGAATGCATGTTCAGTGCGGTGGTGATATACCTAATATCCATTATGCTGATAGCGCTGTTGTTGTGTATAGCGCCGTTCTTTTTGATATGCGTGCTGTTTAAACGTACCAAGGCGATATTTGATGCTTGGATAAAGGTATTGTTACAAACTGCGATGCAGCCGGTTTTGATCTTCTCTTGCGTTGCCGTGATGGTGCAAGTAGTCAACAGTGTAATATATGCGATGCTCAACTTCCAAGTGTGCGAAGCTTGCGTTTTGTCGCTAGACTTGAAAATCGCCACTTTGTGCGTGCTACGCTTTCTTCTACCAATGGGAATAGTCCCGATCATGCCGGTTAGCGATGTTGTAAGGGAGTTATACAATACTGGAGAAACGATCCTCATAGGAATACCTGGCCCGCTATTTAACGTGCTAATTTTTGTGGCCGTGGCCCACGCTACTAGGGACTTTGTGATCACCAGTGGTGAGATGTGTAGTATCATGTTCGGTGCGTTTACCAACCTGTCCGATGTGGGTGGAAGCGCAGCGCAGGCTCTGTTGAGCGTAGTTGGAATGGATAAAATGACTGGACATATGGCGGAACAGCAGAAACATCAGTCCGCGCTCTTCTACAGAGGGGCAGGTGCCGGACGCGAGGAGAGCTTTGCTTCCAGACTCATGCCTACTTCCCCAGTGGCACAGACTGGTGCCGGTGCACCTGCCAAGCGCAAGCCTATTGTTGTCCATCCTGCTGATCCTCCGGCTAGCTTTTAGATGGTATAGGGATGTTCAGGTTACTGCTCATTGCGTTGGTGTTGCTAATCTCCGGCTGTGGTGGGGTGTGCCTAGAGCCTGGGAAGGGCGTGAGCAGCAGCTCTGTTGAAGTAAAGGTGCCAGTGCAACCACCTGGTGCTTCCAGGCAGAACCCAGCGACCTATTGGGTGAATTCAGGTTACCTTGTTAAGGAGGATACCGAGCTAAAACTTACGGTTGAAAACACTATCAGCCTTTGTCCCAAGGATGCCAGCACTCCGGCTACGGTAAAAATGTTTCCCGAAGATTTGACGTCTTCCCGCTCCGAGCACGAATTTTATGATACCCTGCTCGATGTTGTAGAGGGCGATCGGGTGACCTTCTTCCCATTTCTTTATGATTTGGAATTTCCATCTTGCGAGAGGATAGGAAACGAAGAAAGCTTTGTAATCTACTATGGAAATAGTGACTTTTACAAGGACAAGGAGTGTAAGCTGGGTGTTAACTCGAAGGATATATGCTCTTCCGGCGCCTATGGCGGCTCAGCGTCACTGTACTACAAGGTCCTGAAAAATGGCAAGACAGAATGTGAGGAGGTGCGTGAAGGTATTGAATTGCCCAAGCTTGGGGGCAGTGATGTGCAAACTCCGCGTCTTGCGTTTCCTCTGGGCTACCTATCGAAGATTACGAGGGATGACAAACAGGGGGTTTTGAAATCTAACTCAAAGTACATGATCGCTACTGGGCGCATTCATGATGGAAGGACAGTTAAGATTAGTGGCCCACCAGAAATAACGACAGCGCTGTGCACGGAGCTGAAGAAAGACAAGTGCATTACCAGGGTGATGGAGGGGAGGAGCCTTGCTGATCTCAAGCAGAACCAAAACCCAGGGAAGTATGAGAAGGGTGTAGGTTGCAACAGTACGCAGCAATCTGGTGGTAGCCAGACCAAACCCGACTATGATGCCCTGCTCAGGGGGTATACGGAGTATGACATAAGCTGTAATTGTGATCTGATATGTGCACCCTCAGATCAGGTGAACAAGGAGGACTGCACACGCTCCATTGTGCGGGTTATGAATGGTAAAGTCATGTGCCCCACAACGAAGCCTAAGAAAACCATACAAGACAACACGACGATAGATTTTGAGCAGAATCCCGATGCACTTAAAGATTATTTGGATCTGCCAGCAGATGTAAACGACGTTAAAAACGCCGCTTACGAGCTCGCTGAAGGTGCGGTTGCCGTTATTACCGATAAGGGCAAAGACATAACCAAAGACTGTAGCGGCAGTAGTTGTACATTTCTTCCCGAGGAGGTAAAGGATCTCTCCGGAGCTGGAAAGTTTAGTGAGCAAAGCCTCAGGATGCACAAGAGTTATGAGGTGAAAAAAAGCGGCAGACTGTTCCTCTCATATATCAAACCTAAAAATAATAGTGGCACTTCTGTCCGGAGTGATACAAGTAACAAAGAGGAGATGCAGGGCTTTTATACGCTAAAAGTCCACAGGACGTGTTACGCGACCGCGGGCAAGAAGCTGTACATGTACATAGGGGAAAACGCACCAACATTTTTGCCTGGTAAAAATGGTAGTAACGATGCCGTGGAGCTTGATTTGGAGAAGGATGGTCTGAACCCCAAGGGTATATACTACATCAACAAGAAGAAAGACGGTAATAATGGCAGTAACGGCAATAATGGTATTAGCGGCAAGAAAGGATATTTATACTTTGGGATAGCCGTTGATGCAGAATACGACAATCAGCTCAAAGATAGTAACCACCCGGATAACTATTATTCAGTACGGCTCTGGGTTCCCACCTGGGAGCCAATAATTTCCAAGTTTTTTGCGCTCCTGCAAGGCACCCTACTGAACATACTGTATGGCACCGAAATGTCGACTACACAGGGTGTTGCAGACGTTGACAAGGTTGACAACATAGCATCCGCGGTTGCGAAATCTATTAAGGAAAACAAGAAGGGGGCCATACAGCAAATATACAGCAATCAGGTGACGTCAAAGCCCTTCTGGATGCTCATCCAAGGGGTGCTTACCTTGTACCTCATGTTTTCCGCATTGGGGTACATTATGGGTGTGATCAAAATTACCAAGTACGATCTCGCCATAAGAGTTGCAAAGGTGGTATTCCTGGTGTGCGTGTTCTCACAGGATAGCTGGAGATTTTTCAACGAGCACTGCTTCAGCATGTTCATTGGAGGAGTGTCAGACATTATTGAGGCGTTCAATGGGTACCTAGATGGCGATAGGTCGTTCAAGTTTTTAGATGCAACCTTGGGGATACTTCTGACCTCAGAGCTTTGGTTAAGGCTTCTTGCCCTAATAGCAGCAGGCCCTGTTGGTTGGCTCGCGTTTGTTGGGGTGGTTTGGGCATTAATAGAGTTCTTCCTGGCCATGTTTGAAGCCATGATCATGTATTTGTTCTCGATCTTGACCGTGGCATTTCTAATCACCCTGGCCCCGATATTTTTTTCCTTCATATTGTTTCAGCGCACCCGACAGCTGTTCGATGGGTGGCTTAAGATGCTCATGAATTTCTCGCTCCAGCCGATCATCATATTTGCTTCGCTTGCGTTTTTGAATCAAATGATCCTGACCAGCTTGCATGCAGTTACCGACTTTACCGCCTGTGAGAACTGCGCTATAGGCCTTAACATACCTTCTGACGACCCCGGTACTCCTAACAGGCCAGATATATGCCTGCTGCCGGTCATGTTGCCTATAGGCTTTTCCAATGAGCTTTCTATAGATGATAGGCACCGCGAGGGACTCGCTAGGGAAGACGTAGGATTTATGGGCCTGCCGTTCGGTGTTGCTATTGCCATGATACTCATACTATGCTGCAAATCTATCAGGGCGTTTGTGAAGATTTCTGAGACTCTGGCTCACTCAATATCTGGTAGTGTTGCTAGTATAACGGCGAGTGCTATGGGGGCTACCCAGGGCATGCTTGGGGTCGTAGGCCTAGATGCTGCCTCACAACAGCGGATTGCAGCAGCCAGAGGTATGGTGCCGCCAGGAGAAGAGAAGCTGCAGTTCGAAAACAGGGATGGCGTGCGACCAATGCAGGAGGGTGCCGATCCGAAATTTTCAGAGCCCGATGGGGGCGGAGATACTGCGGCCCGTGCGGCAGTACAGGGCGTTGACGGCTCTACTGTCCCGGATGCCGGACCCGGCTATGATACCGCTACTGGGGCTAGTCAGGATAGCGACAGTGTAACTGGTGGTGGAGCGCCGAGAGTAGGGGTGCCAGATGTGACTGATTTCGGTGGGCCTGGTGGCGGGGAATTACCACTTATGGGTGATCAGTCAAGTGATATGGTTCAAGGTGCTACTTCGGGCGGTGATGAAGATGTGAGCAGGTCTGGAATTCCGGATGATGTCGGTGTAGCGCACTACGAGGAAGTGGGTGCAGATGCGCCTATGGGGCCTGGCGGAGAGGGGGCCGAGGACGATTCGTACGGGAGAGACATGCTCAGTGGTGCCAGCGATGATGAGCAATCTGGGTTGCATACTGATTCACAGTTTGATGCAGGCCCTGAATGGGGGGATGAGCCATCACTTTTTGCGGGCGCAGATGTGCCGCCAGCTGGTGATACTGGTGCTGCGGACTCAGAAGAGCTCAGACATGGTGCCCAAGATAGTGGTGCCCAAGATAGTGGTGCCCAAGATAGTGGTGTACATCACGAAGATAATTTGGATGATCAGTCCCTAGAACAAGGCGTTGGTAGTTCCGATTCTAGCGATTCTGGTGCTGATACGGACGAAATGGACCGTGCCGACACCACATCTCACGCTGAATATTCTGAATCTGATATAGGTCAAGATGATCAACAGCAGGGCCCTGAGGAGGCATCGGCGGATCATGTGCAGACTGCCAGCAGTTCGGAAAATACTGAACAGAGAGACGATTACAGTCATCAAGCTTCCCAGGGATATCAGGCTGAGTTTGTTGACCATCTAAGTGATGATACTGGGGAGGATACAGATGACTCTACAGGTGGGCGTGTAGGTATAGCAGGACACCCTGTAGATGGCGCTGCGGACGGCTACGACAACGGCGATGGGAAGGTCATTGAGGAAAAGTTAAACAAGAACCCGGATAATGACACTCCTGCAGGAGAAAAGCAAGACAAGGAATAGGCGGTCTATTGGTCTGGGAAGCATGGTTACTATTGCGAGGTCAGCTGTAAACAAATTCCTCAGACTACTGCCGCTGTGCCTGCTTGTTGCATCATGTGGAAGTGATGTACCGTTTCCCCGTTGTGTGTCCGCGGACAACTTTAACAGCAATACTACTGCTTCTGTATCGGCTTATTACGGCCCGGGTAACGTGGAGGCGTTCAAAGCTGACGATGGGCAGACAGGTAATGCAAGCACTCCGGGAGCAAATAAGCACATGGTCCGATGGAAGGACACGGGGTTTGTTACTGATGGGGAAGAGATAGTAATAAGCATACAGGGAGCATGGGTTCCCTGGGCTAAGCATGGCGAAAAACACAGCTCGCCATTGGCGGTAAATACTGGCATATCAAGGCCGGTGGACCTAAACGACGAATTTTACGATTCCGTGGTTGATGTAGGTAGGGTGTGCGGCCCTTACGAAGAACGCAAGCACAGCGTGAGCGGTTGTGAGCTTAACTGTAAACACATACCAGCGACTGATGATGAAAATACGGGGCGATACGGGAGGCCATGCTGGCTGGAAAAAGGGTATGGTGCGTATTTGCTGTTCAAACGTCCGGAGGATCCAGATCCGAACTCCACCCTTGATTTAATAGAATACCCCGTGTCTCCAACCACTCACTTGGGGCACGCAGCTGCGGGTGAAGGCAAGGAGGTGTCCTACAGCTCTGGCGGAAAAATATTCGGTAGTGACTGCAAGTCTATTGATCCGCAAAGAGGGTGGAAAATTTACGTCAAAATATTAGACAATTACTACTACGACAACGCCGGTGGTTACAGTTTGGAGTTTAAAAAAGGTGTCATCAACGGCAAAGGTGTCAGGATATTTGAGTATGTGAGAAAGCTAGTCAGAGATGAACTAGACAAGGCTGGGAAGCAGATATTCGGAAACATTGTAGAAAACAAGGGGTTCAGGACCTTCGCATTTGCGGTAATAACCTTGTTTTTGGTCATCTCTGCGCTGGTGTACCTACTTGGGATGGTGCAAGCACCTCTCGCTGACACAATGGTCCGGATACTGAAGATTATCCTGGTAATATTGTTGGTATCTCCCGGTAGTTGGGATTTCTTCCATAATCACCTTCTGAAGCTGTTTACAGGGGGCGTTGACCAAATTATAGCACTAGTCAATAGTCACGCCGCTGGGCAGAAATTCAAGTCCGACGCTCCGTTTGACTTTATGGACGTGATGATTGTGGACAAAATATTCTCCACCGTTGTGTGGGAAGCCAAGGCCAGAGCCCTCATCATGGCGGACTTTGCCTCTATATTTGCGTTGCTGATAATCATAATAGCGGTAATTTGCTACGTAGCCCTGTGCCTCTACGGCTTTATAATTTACCTTACCGCATTTGTGGGGATCACCTTCCTAATCGCGCTGATGCCTATAATGTTTATTGGTATCCTCTTTTCCAGATTCAGAAGCCTTTTTGATGGATGGTTAACGCAGTGCATTAGCTTCTCGATGCAGGCCATACTGATGTTTACCCTGATCGCGATGTTTGGCTCGCTCATAATGCACTACTACTACAGGATTTTCGGCTTTACCGCCTGCTACAACGAGGTGCTGCACATCAAATTTTATGCACTTGGGCACAGAATTATCGATCAGAAATACTACGAGTGGACTCCCGGGCAAAAATACGATCCTATACTAATTGGGTGGAGTGGGTCTTCAAGGAAGGGTGAGCAAACCGACTCTGGAACTTCCGCACGCTATGTGTTTACCGGTGGCGGCGCTATTATTAAGGTTCCACCAGACTACAAAGATAGGGATTTCCGCTATGTGGACTTCCCGTTCCTAGATCCGGATGCTAAAAGTTCTGCGCCTCCAGGTGGGGTGTCTCCTATTAAGAGTCAGGATGGCGAAAAGCTGGAATCTCTAACTTCCTTGACAAATTCGCTCATCGCCAGTGCACGCGGCACATCAACTGCCAGGTTGGTAGAGAAGATAAAGAAAGAGCTAGAAGAACGCGTGAAAGATAAAACCGTGACGAGCGAGACGAAGGACGAGTTTATTAAGGTGATCGAGGAGAGAGAGAAGGAGGACGCACAAGGTAAGAAGGACGTCAAGCAGAAGTACACGGATCTCAAATTCAAAGAGAAGTTGGTGACAACACTGACCACCAAATTGATAGGTACTAGCACGGTGCTCAATCCTACGTCTGCTAAGGATCTTGAAGAGCAGCATGATTACAACATAATCAAGGATCTCAAGAAGGGTTACATAGTTATGTGGCCTGAGGTGTTTGGGCTCATCCTGGTGGCGTTTCTTGTATGGCAGATGAGAGCCTTTGTGCAGCATGTTGCGGTTGTGCTTGCTGGCGGTAGTATACTGTCAAGGACTGTGGCGTCAATGTACAGTGACGGGTTTGTCAGGATATTCTCTCATATCCCAGTTGTTGGTACGCTGATAGATCGTGTAGATAGGGGTATAGATGGGCTCAGAGTCTTGATGCGGGCAAAGGCGGGGGATTTGGCTTCTACTGCTACCAGGATGCCAGAAAACTTGCTGAAGAGGGTGCCTATAGTTGGTGGAGTACTTGGCACGGCTGCCCACGGTGTGAGGTCGCTCTCCAGTGCGCTCACTGCTTCACACACCGAAGAGGATTTGTATTCAATGCGGTCAATTTCGCCCAGATTTGACTACGCTAGGGCGTGGGTGGGCGCCCATTTGGGATACTCACCACTAGATGCGATGAAATATCTAGGTGGCCATGCGCTGGGCCGTATTACGGGTTCCGAGACTGAAGGGTTGATGCACAACATCGTTCAAGATAGGGCAGCATTTTTGAGCAGTCTGGAAGCGCTTACTATTGGAGTTGAGAAGTACAAGCCCAGTGGGTACGCACCTGCGCAAAAGGACGATGATGCGAATCCGTTCGTGCGTCCTGACTTGAAAGATGGTACACAGGGCGCTGATACCCCCAGCAGCAGGCTATTTGATAGCGATGGAAAGTTGCATGTCGATAGGGAAAATTTCTGGGATGCAGTTGATACGCTCCATGGCCTTGGTGCGTTACGTGCCCGTGCGGAGGATCCCGAGGTGCGGGATAGAATAGACGAAGACATGAACAAGCTCAGAAGTGAGATCACTACAGTGGCTCAAGAAAGGCCTGGGGAAGTTCCAGAGCTTGCAGAGTTTGTTGCACCTTCGGGTGACGTCGACTTTGCGCGGCTGATGGAGCATTCCCTTGCTAGGCATGATGCGACAAGGGCAGACGGAACCCATCCCGCTGAGCCCGGTCATGAACGGGGTGCCGGAGGAGAACAGGGTGCAGATGATGAGGCTGCAAGGGCAGGTGTTTCCGAAATGGTTGATGATGTTTTACAGGCACCTGATACTGTTGATAGTGAATCTGGCGATTCCATGGAGGAACGGAGCCGTGATACCGAGTCTAGTGCTCTGCGTGATGCAGTGGATGAGCAGCGTGAAGTTGAAGCAGGCGACGTAGACGAGGTGCAGGCCCCACCAGAAGAGGAGGGCACTTCCAGGACTCCTACGGACCGATTCGAAGATGTGCTTTCGGGTAGCGAAGGAGCCGCTACGGAAGATCTGGCGGGGGGGGTTGTGCCTGAAGGTGAAGTTGGTACACGGACGACTGCTCCGAGTGATGTGCAAGGTGAGCCGCGGGAAGCTGAACCTGATCCGGACTATGATCCCGCTCCAGATTATGATCCCGATCCGGACTACGATCCTGACGCCAGATTATCGACCCTGACTCCGGA
>NZ_AFMS01000050.1 GCF_000215485.1 Anaplasma marginale str. Florida | reverse complement strand
CTTCTTCACATACTGCCGCGGGGACTTTGTGAGATATTTATCACCAAATTGCATCTTAATTGTGTCACGAATGTAAGATATCGCTTCAGTGGAAATATAAAATCCATCGGTACGCATGTATGTTATCAACCCGACAGTCTCCCCCCCAATATCCACGCCCTCATACAGCTTTTGGGCAACCATCATGGTGTTTTTTGCCGAAAAGCCAAGCTTAGTAGAGGCCTCCTGCTGCAAGCTAGATGTGATAAACGGGGGATAAGGATTGCGCTTGGTCTGTTTTGCCTCCACAGAAGCGACATGATACGTGCCATTTCGCACATGTTCAGCTATGGCATTAGCGCTGTCAGCGTCGGGTATGGCAAATTTATCCAGCTTTTCCCCATTGTAGTGCTTTAATGTTGCAGTGAGCTTCTCGCCGCTATTATTTTTCAGCAGTACTTCAATATCCCAGTACTCCTTAGAATCAAACTGCTCTATTTCGTGCTCTCGCTCGCAAATCAGCCTCAGCGCCACTGACTGAACTCTGCCGGCCGACTTACTACCGGGAAGCTTCCTCCACAGCAAAGGGGAAAGAGTAAAGCCCACCAGGTAGTCCAAGACTCTACGAGCCTGTTGTGCGTGAACCAAATCCATGTTGATGCTCCGGCAATCATTTATGGCCGCATTAACCGCCCTTTTGGTCACTTCATTGAAGACCATCCTGTTGACCGCAACATCTTCACCAATTGCGCTGCGTTCGCGCAATACTTCAACTATGTGCCAAGCTATAGCCTCACCTTCGCGATCGGGGTCCGTAGCCAGATATATGCCGCTCTTCTCCGAGCTTACGGTTTTGACGATCTTATCTATGTACTTTTCCGACTTGGGAATAATTTCGTAAATCATACGAAAGTCATCATCGGGATCCACAGAGCCACTCTTTGCTGGGAAGTCCCTAACGTGGCCAAAAGAAGCTACTACCTTGTACTTTCCCCCTAAATACTTGGAAATAGTCTTCGCCTTAGAAGGAGATTCTACAATAACCACGCCCATCACTAAACCTACATGAGAAAACCGCCCCTAGCAGAAGCTAGCAACCTAATATTATAAAATAAAGTCCTTGGAAAGGATTTTCGACACGTAGACTACAGGTGAGGTATCAACCGCTAACCCGCAAAACCTAAGCTGCCCCATTGACAAGAAGATTAAGTTCCCTGGGAATCTGCTGTATTATGTCATCAGCGATAAGCCCGATCCCGTACCTCTTCCCGCATTCACCGTGTATCCACACGCCGCAGCACGCTGCAGCAAATTCTGGCATCCCCGCGGCGATAAGTCCAGTAATAATGCCTGCAAGCACGTCACCACTCCCAATAGTAGCCAAAGAGCTGGGCGCGTTGTTGTTTACAACCACGCTTCCGTCTGGCTGAGCAATTACGGTATCATGCCCCTTAAGCACGATTATTGCCCCAGATATTCGCGCGGCATCTCTAGCCCTCTCGACAACGCTTCCTTTCAAACTTGGAAATACTCGCTTAAACTCCCCTTCGTGAGGGGTCATCACAACATTCCCTCCGGCAATACGCGATAGTAGCATGTTAGGATCACTCTGAAAAACAGATATGCCCCCAGCATCTAGTACGCACTTTCTGCCAGAGTTAAGCGCAACAAGCACCTTGTACCTCAAGGCATCATCAAGAACGTCGCCACCCGGCCCGATCAATAACGTTGTGACCCTAGAATCACTAAGCACTTCCTCATATGGCTTATACATCACTGCAGTCAGAGCACTGGCATACAGACAAATCTCCTCATCAGCACAGGCAACAGCAACCGCACCGGACCCTATCCTTAAAGCCGCCAGAGCCGCCAGTTTTACCGCCCCAACAGACCGCACCCCCACAGAGCATACAGCCGCGTATCCCCTATTGTACTTGTGTGATTTATAATCCGGCCTAGGAATTAGCGCCCTCCACAAATCCGGAGTATTACGAAAGGCCTGAGCTCCATTAACCTCCAACCCTATGTCCTTAATGCGTACCTCACCCGCGTGGTACCGACCCGGGGAAATGACGTGCCCAAACTTCAAGCAAGAAAACGTAACTGTAAGATCAGACCTGATCGCGGCCCCCATCACTTCCCCCGTATCGCTATTTATGCCGCTCGGCATATCCACGGCAACGACGTATTTACCGCTTGAATTTATTTTTGACACAATCTTTTGCAAACCCTCATCCATAGGACGAGAAAGCCCTATACCAAAAATAGCATCTATGATCACGTCTTCGTGTATAGAGAAGCCTTCTGGAGTCAACGCAGGTAAACCCTCACTCCTAGCTCCCCCGCGATAGCTGAGCACTCTAACCGGCCACCCGCTTTTTTCAAGCAAACCCGCAACCACTGCTCCATCTTTGCCGTTATTGCCCGGTCCACACAAAACCAGAACCGGTCTTTTGGGAAAATACCTAACTACCTCCTCAACCACGGCGGCCCCAGCCCTGAGAATCAATTCCTCAACAGGCACGGCAGAACCTTGCTCAAAAACCCTGAATTGCGCCACCGAGAGTATCAAAGACATCACACAACTCATAAAGAAGCAGGAGAGCTATACAGCAGAACGCGCGCGTACGCAACCCCTGTCCAAATTACAGAAACCTAGAACCGGACCGCGTGCCGCAAATTATTATTGAAGGGCCGCGGCACAGCCACTAACCACGCGCAGCCCCACCGCTCTGTAACTCGGGGCGCCGCGCAGACGCTCAGGCCAACTCCAGGCTAGCGCTCAGGCAAGGTTAAGCGTACTCGTCCTCATCAGACTGCACAGTGCTACTGGCCTCACTAGGGACATCTCTGGTAACACTGCTCCTCTTTCTAGATACCGCAGCAGACATAGACCCGGCCTTGACGCGCTCAAAATCCCTACGTCTCTTGTGCCAACCGTAAGTGTACATCACCATCTTGTTCTCGATGAGCACTATAGCCCCGTCTGGATACACAACCATATCCATGCCCCGCTTCTGGGCCTCAATAAACTTCTCCCTATACCTTTCTCTATAAGCAGGATCATCAAAGGCTGACATCCCATCACTACCAGCATCGGCCCTAGACATCACACACCCTCAGATATTTTACAGCTGTACAATGCGTACAAACACTCATTCGACAACACTCCTATTCAACTCGTCGCCAGCATAAACCACACGCGCCATGGTAACACAAAATAGGCTTTGACAAACATATGAATATGGACACATACCACATTTTTTTGCAGTAGTGACAATTTTATCACCCTATCTCTGTTGTTTTTTTTAAAAGCAGTACACTGAGCCTGTTTTTTTGCGATGAGGTACTGTCATGCGTAGTGTTTTATCCAGTGCACAGCTGGAGCAATATGTCGACAGGTGTTTTGGGATTGACGATAGTGATGCGTTGTCAGTTCATGCGTCGGCACCCGAAAGGTGGGTAAAGGGACAGGTGGGATTCGTTGAGGGTCGGTTGCTGCAGTTTCTGATCCGAGTTACTGGAACCAAGTCCATAGTAGAGGTTGGAACATGCGTAGGCTTTTCAGCAATATGCATGGCGAGGGCTCTACCTCCTGAGGGACGCGTATATACCATAGAGAAGGATGAACAACACTGCGCCGCGGCGAGGCAAAACATCGCAAAATGCGGAATGGCGGACAAGATCACTGTGCTTTGCGGAGACGCGCTGCACGTACTTAAAAAAGATTTGGAGGACAAATCCCCATTCGACATGATGTTCATAGATGCGAACGAGTCCGGCTACTGTGATTATCTTGACTGGGCTGAGGTAAATGTAAGGAAAGGTGGGCTGTTGGTCGCCGATAACGTATTCCTCTATCGCACAGTGTCTGGTGATACACCCTCAGATGGAGTCCCTGCAAGTGCACACACTAGCATGCGGCGCTTCAATGAGAGACTGTCCAATAAGCAGGACTATCTCGCCTCTGTGATTCCGACTGAGGAAGGAACATTGGTTGCACTAAAGCTGAGGTAAAGTAGAGCACCTCCGTGTTGCGCACGCCTGTGCTGCTCCGAACCGGCACAGGCGTGGCAGACGTAAGTGTGCAGGGTCTTACTCCGCAGCTCTGGTCCGGCGCTAGTGGGCGGCCTTTCGGGCTTGCTACGGAGATGTACAAACGTGTGGCACAGAGTTACTTCAGGAGCCCGCGGTGGCGCGTCTGCGTCGATCCGAACCGTCATGGGTGTCACAAACTCAAGCGCGGAGTATGCCAGGAAACTACATGCCGTGTACCTGCGGCTTTGCTACAATACCACAATTGCCGCTAAAGGTTGTGGTGTACCCGCTGCAGTGGCAAGACCATAAACCTGGCTACTTAGTGCTATGTGTGTCAAACAATCTCCAGTTGGTGTGAAATCCAATTTGCCTTTGTCGCGGGTACGTATTATTGTATGGGCCCGGGAGGTTTGAATTGCGGTATGTACGCACACGTTACCATCTTCACCTCGGCGTAGTGCATGATAGGGGTTCTAGGTGAAAAAGAGATACACCGACAACGAGCAAAATAACAAGGTCGATTTTGTAGAACGAGATTATGGGATCTCAAAGATCAAAGCCGCAACGGTTGTGATCTTACCTTTGCTATGTGTTTTTAG
>NZ_AFMS01000051.1 GCF_000215485.1 Anaplasma marginale str. Florida | reverse complement strand
GACCGTGAAGCTAGTATGTGTGTTGGGGTGGCCTATGTTGCTGGGTAGAGTCAAGAACCTCATCAAATGCCACCTCCCGCTCCCGTATTTTACGCTGTGCAGGCTGCAAAGTGTGGAAATAACCCTACTTGCTGCCTTTCCCGCGCTTGCCAGTATCTCCATTGCGTCGAGCAGCATCGCGAAAACCCTGTGGCTTTTTGTGCTCAGCGCGGTCGGTGCGGCCATTGTGAGGACTGCTGGGTGTGTGATCAATGATATATTTGACAGAAAGATAGATGCAAAGGTCCGGAGGACCAAAAACAGGCCCCTTGCCTCTGGTGCCCTTACTGTTCCTCAGGCATTAAAAGTGCTGCTGTTGCTGGTTGGGATCGCCCTAGGTATTTTGCTATTGACCAACGCGATGACTTTCTACCTAAGCACCTTTTTTGCAGTTGGTATTGTGCTATATCCCTTGATGAAAAGATATTTCTCCTACCCGCAGTTTTTTCTCGGTTTTGTATTCAATTGCGGGGTGTTGATAGGCTCTGCAATGGCGGCAAATAAGCTTGTGCTTGGGTCCATACTCCTGTACATAGGATGCATATTTTGGACCACCGCCTATGATACCATATACGCCTGTCAAGATAAGGAGGATGACGCGATTTTGGGCCTGGGAAGCACCGCAGTCAAGTTCGGTGCTAATACAAAGCGATACATAGGGAGGCTGTATATACTTACCACTACCATGTGGGTGAGTACGGGCGTAATATCCTCGTTGGGTGCTGCTTATTATGTGTGCATGTTGGGGATTGCCGGCATATTCTACTACCAATACGCAAAGTCAGACTTTGACAGCCCCAGCAGATGCATGTATATGTTCAGGATCAACATGTACGTGGGGCTGTTGCTTTTTCTGGGCGCGTTTCTCGGTAAGATAGGTATCAGGTTTCTGTAATTCCCGGTTCGAATGCAACTCGGCGATGTTTCTTCGGAACTATTTAGGTCTTGTATGGGGAGGTTTGCCACCGGTGTTACTGTGGTAACTACGATGGACAACTGTGGTGTTATGCATGGAGTTACGGTTAGCTCGTTCAACTCTGTGTCTCTGGATCCGCCGCTGGTATTGTTTTCTATTGAGAAAACTTCTTCGAGGTTTGGTGTGTTTAGCATGTGCACCCAGTTCGTTGTGAATATTTTGGGTGAGCACCAGGCCGACGTTTCCAGAAATTTTGCAGAGAGGAATAGGAAGTTTTGGGAGAGCTATAATTTTACAGTAGTGGATGGTATGCCCGTGATAAACGGATCCATAGCCTATTTTTATTGTACGATGCATCATCTGTACGATGGGGGAGATCACAAAATTGTGGTTGGTAGGGTGCTGGACTGTAAAATTCTTGATGATGCCAATCCCCTGCTTTACTACCGTGGTGGGTACTGTAGGTTGAATTGCTAATGCGTCGCAATTGCGTACTGTATGCCGATCTGGCAGCTGTCATAAAAAGAAACGTTGCGCGTGCCCCGTATCTGTGGGACGCTATCATACACCGCCGCCGGCAGCTGCATGTTTGTGTTGCCGTGTGTTACGTAGAGTAGTGGTACAAAAGGCGTCTGCACGTGGTTTAAGGTCCCTTGCAATGAAGATTGGCATAGTTGGTTGTTTGGGTAGAATGGGCCGCATAATTGTACAGGAGGTTGTAGGGACTGGTGGTGTTGAGCTTAGTGGAGGTGTTGTAAGGCGGGGGAATGGCCTTGTAGGCGAGGATATGGGGGCAGTGCTCGGCTGTGGCCACGGTGCCAAGATTACGGATTCCAAGGAATTTCTTTTTGATTGCTCTGATGTTGTTATTGATTTTAGTAGTCCTGAGTGTATGCTCGAGTGTGTAGGCATTGCCTCCGAGAAACGTGTTCCACTTGTTAGCGGCACTACCGGAGTCGATGAGAGGGATTTTCGCACGCATGCGGAGAAGGTTCCGCTTTTATGGTCGTGCAACATGAGTTTGGGTGTTACATTGTTACTAGAGCTAGTTAAAATGGCTGCAGCTGGATTTCGGGGCTATGATGTAGAGATTCGAGAATTGCATCATAGAGCGAAAAAAGATGCGCCCTCTGGAACATCGCTAATGCTGGGTAAGGCTGTGGCACAGGGTATGGGGGTTGAGCTTGAATCGCAGCAGCACACCTTTGGTTTCGGTTGTAGGCGGAGTGGCGCCGTGGGGTTTTCCGTTGCCAGAGGAGGAGGGGTGATAGGCGATCATGCGGTTATGTTCCTTGGGGATGATGAGATTGTAGAATTGCAGCACCGGG
>NZ_AFMS01000052.1 GCF_000215485.1 Anaplasma marginale str. Florida | reverse complement strand
TTTACCTCTGTCAGTGCGACGGGAAAATGCGTTGGTGGTGCTTTGCGCACTACGTGAAAGGCAGGATTTGCTAGCATGTATACCCCTAAACCACAGTGAAATTTTTAAGAGCTTCTTGTATAATTTCTAGCATCATCTTGCTCATAATCTCCAAGTTTTTCTGGTACAAATGCGAGATGCTTGCCGTTTGACTGATATTATCGGGGGTGACTTCTGCAAATAACTGTGCGTGCTCCTTCTGTGATGGTTGTATCAGCTCTTCCTCTAGCATATCTCTAAATTGCTCCAAAAATGCATGAAGAGTACTATCTAACATACTTTGTAACTGCTTTTCCTTCTTTTCAAAGAGCTCGTCAATTTCTCTGAAGACTGCATCAAATGAAAGGTTATGCTTGCTGTCTATCTCACAGCTGCTTTTATGGCTCATATTAGGAAGATTGTAGTGGAGACATAGTGGGATTTTAGAGTGAGTCGCTCGTTACCGGGAAGCAATTTTCTGAGGATTGGTCTATGTCGTGTCGTAAAGGTGAAGCCCGCATTGCCTCTCCGCGGAGGATTCTCCCTTATTAATGCGCGCAGTTTTAGACATTTAGCCGGGTTTCTTGCCTGAAACTAAGAACTTGCGTTAAGAGGGAACGACGCTAGGGGAGGTTACCGAAAATGCAGCGCAATGCCGGACTGTGGAGGTTTGAGGCTATGCTACCGTGCAGCTGGGCTCTCGCGTGGTCATATTGCATAGCAACTGCAGGCAAGTTAGCAAATTTCACGATGCCACAAGGGAGGCGCGTGCGTGATTGCCCGTCACATGACGCCGAGCTAAATTATGCCCGCCCAAGTATGCGCACTACAAGAGTGTGTTGATGAACGGGCTATACAACGGCTCTATCCTTGTGAATCTTAAATTCAGGATTGGCAAGCTGTCCCGTGATCATTCATCTTCTAGGCAAGTTAAGGACACGCTACCTCCGAGCGCAGCGGTATTGACCGTAACGGTTTTCTCTGTCAAAAATCGATGTAAATAGTGCGGACCGCCAGCCTTGGGACCGGTTCCCGACAGCCCTCGGCCTCCAAAAGGCTGCACTCCTACTACAGCACCGACTTGGTTTCTATTCACGTATACATTACCCGCTCCTATTCTGTCAGTGATATCGTCAATGCTGCTCTGTATTCTGCTCTGTATAGCGAAAGTGAGCCCGTATCCGGTGCTATTTATGTCATCAAGTATACTTGGCAGGTCAGATTTTTTATATCTTATGACGTGCAGCACAGGCCCAAACACTTCTCGGCTGAGCTGGGACATCGATTCTAATTCAAAAATGTGAGGGGGAAAGAAATACCCCTCTTCTTCGCCGGATAGATAGCTGATATCCGCCTTGCACAGCAGTTTGATCTTCTTTTTTCGCATCTCCTCTACATAAGAAGTTAGCATGTCAAAGCTTTGCTGGTCGATTACTGGGCCTATGTCGGTGCTAAGCGCCATCGGATTACCCAACCGCAGCTCCGCCACAGCGCCTAGAAGCATTTCTATTGTTTTATCTGCAATTTCTTCCTGTAGGAACAGTACTCTGAGGGAAGAACAGCGCTGCCCAGCGCTCTTGAACGCGGAGGTGATAACATCTTCAACCACCTGTTCTGGTAGTGCCGAGCTGTCAACCACCATGGCATTGATGCCCCCAGTTTCTGCGATTAGTGGGATTATATCCCGGCCCCGTCCAGCTATCGCTTGGTTGATGATATTCGCGGTTTCAGTGGATCCAGTAAACGCGACGCCCGCGATGTTCGCGCTGCTAAGCAAGGCATTGCCTAACACTTCCCCTCGTCCGGGTACAAAATGTAGCACGTCAGTTGGAACACCCGCCTCGTATAGCAGCTTTACTGCTTCATAAGCTACCAGAGAGGTTTGTTCAGCAGGCTTGGCTATGACCGTGTTACCGGTAACAAGAGCTGCCGCAATAGGACCTAGGAAAATGGCCAGGGGGAAGTTCCAGGGTGATATACAAACGAAGGTCCCACGACTCTCAAAATAGAGATAATTCTCTTCCCCAGCCGGCCCGGGGAGCTTTATCGGATCAGTCAGCTGATCTCTAGCAAGCATTGCGTAGTACCGCAGGAAATCCACCGCTTCCCGAATTTCCGCGATGACGTCAGAGATTACCTTTCCACCCTCTCTTACTAACAGGGAGAAGAACTTGCCCCGCTCTTTTTCAAG
>NZ_AFMS01000053.1 GCF_000215485.1 Anaplasma marginale str. Florida | reverse complement strand
GGGGAGGGACCATGCAACGGTTATCCACGCCGTGAAGCAGATAGAAAAGTTCATGGAAGATGACGCCAAGCTTGCTGACGATATAAACCTCTTGATCCGAATGCTCAGATAGCCGCGCCTGGAGCCGCTGTCTTGTGTGTTGCTGGTGTGTAGGCGCACAAAATTCTGGTTCCAGCTTTGTCCGCTGTGGTGCAGCAGGTCGAGGATGTTTCTTGCTAGCTACTGCGGTGCCTGAGGTCTTGGTTAACTTCAACTTCGGACTTTTTACGCTCCTCTCTGAGGGCGAACGTTTCATCTTCTCGCGGTTTTGCCCAGGTTTGCTGTCTTGGCTCATCTCTGGAGAACATTCTCGCGGCAACATGCCCGCCTAATGGGTTGTGTATACTAGCAGTAGTTGCTCTGTCGTCAGCAGTTACAGTTCTCATTGCTCCCACCACGGCGAGAGCCGCCTGTATCGGGAATATCGTGGCTACCATTCCCCCGCTACCGACGATGCACAAGAGGCATACTATCGCGATCGCGCTTGTCACACTACCCAAAAATTCGGGACACATCACATCCGAGCTCCTCGGAGGTTTTTTAGTTCTTATCATATTCTGTATAAACTCTAGTGCGCTTTTTGCCACAGCCTTCATATCGCCATCGCCCCCAGTAATCATCTTCATTTTTTCTGCTACTGATTCCATTGTAGAGGCTTTTTGCTTGGCGTATTGCGCTTCGCGTTTGCTCTGCTCTTCTCGCAAGTCACTTTCAGACAGTGTGTTGGCGAGGTTAGACGCCACGTCGACGAAAGCAACAAGCTTCCGAAAATCTTCACTATCCAGAGAATTTACGTACTCAGTGGGGGTTTTGAGCTTCGTAAGCTTATACATTGCTAGCTCAAGATTAAACCTGGATTCATTGTCACCGTGAGGTAACTCTGAGTCAATATATCCGCTGAGAACGCCAGCTTTTGTGTCGCCAAATGCACGCCTGATTTCTGGCCTTGCTGTGCCGTTCAGAAATGCATCCTGCGCTTTCTGTATTGCTGCCTGCCCCTCTTTCGAACTTGCAAGATTCTGCAAGGCCTCCATACTGTCGACCTGGTTGGCTTGTTGCGCAACAAGTTTTGCAATCTCGGCAGACACGGCCTCTTCCACAGCCTTGTCTACCTCATTGGTTACAGCTGTGCACGCAGCAACAATTCCCTCTGCATCCATTAAGGCCCGCATTGGTATACCTCCATATGCTTAAACTATTGTAACACCCAACCCCGCAAGCGCGATACGCAAGCGGCTGCTGGAGCGGCATATGACCGCAACTGAAGAGTTGTGCAAATGCCCAAGACTTCCTGCCGCGCGGCACGCAACGAACGCGGCCAACGCAGTGAGTGTAGGGTTAGCACAAATGTATTGCAACCGAATTAATTATGATCTTGAATACCAACATGCCGCCGTTGCGATAAGGTGCTTTGTGGTAGTTGGAATACTTGGAGGGTCGTTTGATCCCCCGCATGAGGGGCACTTACATGTTGCGAGCAAGTTAATGAAACTGCTGCGGCTTGATGCCGTGTGGTGGATTGTGGCGATTAACCCACAAAAGTTAGCGGGTACCTACAGCTTGAAAGAGAGGATGTCTATGGTCAAGAGCGTGATTGCGCGCTGTAGGGGCATGAGAGTGATGTGTGCGGATAGCCAGTATAGTTACAAAATGGTCAGAAACTTACAAGCAAGATATCCACAAACCAGGTTTGTGTGGATAGCGGGTTCGGATACCCTATCAACCATGCATAAGTGGTATAGGTGGAAGCAGTTTTGCGAGTCACTGCCAATAGTTTTGCTGGAGCGCCGAGGTTATGTGTACAACGTCTTAAGAATGCCATTTGCGGTTTACATGGAAGATGAGCGCGTATCAGATTTAAAATTCCTACTCAAACGGCGCAGAGGGTGGAGTATCGTCAGAGGGAAAATTTGCGCCGCATCTTCGACGCAAATCAGGAATGCAATGCCCGTGTAGCGGCGAGCACGGCTCGTTTGTCGAGGCTTGGTGTGTATACCAGCTGCCGGATTACATAACGCAGCCAGGTGTATTGCATTTGAGGAATGAGAAAATCATATCAAGTGCCACCACAGCGTGTACAATGCGTATACTGTGTTGGCATGCGTAACAACATAATTGTTTAAAATTACGTGGTTTTGTTTTACCATTACTACCGCGTGCGGTGTTTGGGGAGTGTTGTCGTGCAGCTTGGTGTTAATGTCGATCATGTAGCTACCTTGCGCAATCTTAGAAGCACCGCCTATCCGGACGTTGTGAGGATTGCAAGTAAAGCTGTAGAGTGTGGCGCAGATTTTATTACTGTTCACCTCAGAGAAGATCGTAGACACATAAGGGATGGCGACGTCTTTGCACTGAAGAAGCACCTGGCAGTTCCTCTAAACCTTGAAATGGCTGCCACGCGCGAAATGTTAGAGATCGCAAAGAAGGTTGCGCCCCGATACGTTTGTTTGGTGCCGGAAAAGAGGGAAGAAATTACCACAGAGTCTGGTGTTGATGCGAAAGGCATGTTTGAAATACTTGCGCCGGTTGTATCAGATTTGCGGCAGAGCGGCATTGGCGTTACTCTGTTTATTGAGCCAGAAAAGGAGCAGGTGGATTATGCGAAAAAGTTGTGTGCAGATAAGGTAGAGCTGCATGTAGGTGCTTACTGTCTGAGTAAGTCGCAAGGGGAGCTGGAAAGAATAGCCAACGCAGCGGCTTATAGCCATGAACAAGGAATGGAGTGCCATGCTGGGCATGGAATAGACTACGGCACCGCGGCTACGATAGCTACGATTCGGCATGTATCTGCCCTGAATGTTGGACATTTTTTGATATGTGAGTCTCTGCTCCATGGGGTTGGGAGTGCGGTACGGAATATGAAAAAAATAATCTTGGAACAGCGCCACAACGCCTAGCACGTCAGGAGCACTGTCGCCTGTTATGTGGCGGTTCAGAGCTGTACCTGAAGTAGCAAACGCCGCGAAAGCGCAGCTCCGCACGCCACACAAATTGGAGGCGTGCTCACGATAGCAGGTAGGCTTTGTCCACCGCATGCCGCAGCCAAGCCAAAACCGTGGGCAGAACACACCTCCGGCGGTGTTGGCCTAAGAGAGCGCTGCGACACACGAACACGGCGTACCACACACGCAAAGAGAGACCGAGCCACATTAAACGCCGCCCACGCGGCACACCTCCCACACTGCGCCACGCACAACAGGGCATGGCAACACGACACAAAGCACACACGATAGAACACGCTAGACGCGCGAGAAAACCCCGCACACAACGCCGGCCCGTAAAACGCGCGAGCGCCGCCGCGACAAAGAGAAGGGCAGGAGCCCAACTAAGCGAACACGCGCCTAACCACCGCTAAAGGCAGCCTGGAGGACCATGATAGAACACGCACACGACAGCCCTCCACGCACATCCACACATAAGTACCAAACCGAACTCCAGATTATGCCAAAGTCCCCAACCCAACAAGACGCCACGGGCAGCATAACTCAAAAACAAGCTTAAACGAGAAACACACACACAGAGGAAACAGGTCCCCCCGAAATTGTCACCTACAACAAACAAAAAGCAAGTGCGGCAGTGTCTCTACACATTTACCGTGTCCAACAACTTTCTACTAGACCTGAATCTCACCCTTCTTTTTGGAGGTAGAGTTTCAAGACGTCCAGTCTTGGGATTGTGATACTTCTTCTCGGCGCACTGAATAACGTGCAGCGTGCCAACGTTGTGAAGACGGATGGAATGGTTAGTTTCCAGCGCAGTCTTAACCGCTGACATAACCACATCGTAGGCACTGCTCGAATCTTTCTTTGTGAAGCCCAGATTTGACATCAATGCCCTGA
>NZ_AFMS01000054.1 GCF_000215485.1 Anaplasma marginale str. Florida | reverse complement strand
ATGTGAATCCTTCCTAGCGAGTATCCCCACAGCCAGTCTGTTCTCCAGTAACCAACTAACTTTTAACTTACGGAATACTACCAACCGCGGGGTAGATGCTTGGTGGGTTGCGGCGGCTTCCCGCTGCTATGCGCAGCCGATTGCTTATAAGTGGTACTGCTGAACTTTCCCCCATCAGGTGTTGTCGTAGTTTGTGCCTAGTGCTTTGCTGGCAGTGCCTCCAATGAATGCCGTAAGGTTGCGTGCGATGTTGTAGTTTTACACCAGCCTTCAACCTACAGGTAAGTTGTGGTTGGAATCGTTGGGCAGTCAGTCCTACAGCCAGTCCCTGTATACGTCTTCCTTCCTGATTCTTGTAAGTGCGACTAGTGCAACCAGTGCCCAGAATATTATGCAAAGCCCAGGGGCAATGCGCCAGCCCGTTGTCTTAACTAGCCAGGTGCAGAGTGCAGGGGCAATCCCTCCACCAATTGCTGAGGAAACATTCCTCGCTATGCCAAACCCTGTGTACCTTACCTTGGTGGGGAACAATTCAGACATTGCAGCACTGGATGGCCCCAGCGCAGCTGCAAAAGGCACTACAAATATCAAGTACCCAAGCCCAATGTATAGCGCACTCCCCTGACTCAGCATCCAGAATACAGGCATGCTGACCAGCAGAAACGTCACCGCTGCGCCTCCAATAACTTTTTTCCTCCCAAGGACATCAGAAAGTGCACCGAAGGCAACCGTCAATACCCCTGCGAGCATAACGCTGACCATTTCTATCGCCTCACTTATTTGTGGGTTGATGACCACAGCGGGTGAAAAGTCCCTCACGTAACTGATGAAAAATACCATCAGAATGTGAAACGAGCAGTTCTCTATGCCATCTATGCAGATGGCCAATAACAGCGCCCTCTTGTAGTGCCGAAATAGGTGCCTGACAGGAGATTCGCCAGTGAGCACATCACCCCCCTCTTGCTTGGCTTGTGCTTCATACGCTGGGCTTTCACCAGTCTTTGCTCTGGTATAAATGCTGATGATGCCCACAACAAACCCGATCACGAAGGGTATGCGCCACCCCCACACCCCGAAGTTGTCCCCAGTAAAATGCCTGACCGCAATTTTTACCGCAAAAGCAAATACGGAGCCGAGTACTGCACTCAATACTTCAAAGCTCCCAAACAGCCCAGTGTTGCTCTTCTTGGAGTGCTCTATGAGGAACGTTGCGTTGCCTGCCCTCCCCCCCCCAAGGATATGCCCTGCACCAGCCTACATATTACAAGCAGCACCGGAGCAAGTATACCTACACTCTCGTAGGTGGGGATGACGGCCATGAACCCTACCGGTACAGATACACCAAATATGGAGAGGATGAGTGCTACTTTTCTGCCATATTTGTCCCCTATGTGGCCAAATACACTTGCACCGAAGGGGCGCATGCAAAACCCAACTGCAACCACGCAGAAGCTGCTCAACAGCAATGAGTACCTGTCTTCCTGCGGAAAGAACAGTTCACCAATGGTGCCAGCAAGGCTACCGAAAAGTATGAAGTCGTACCAAACCAGTGTATTGCACGCTATAGTGGACAGTACGGCGTTCGTCACCTTCCTGCTATCCATAAAACCTCCATTCACCCGGCCATTGCTAACCACGGGCACAACACGCAGCAACCTACCTAACGCTTCCGGCTACGCCCCATACCATAAAATGCGGAGTAATCCGCTGCGCCATGACCAAGCCGGCACTAGCAGCCTTCCCCCAACACGCTCCGAGCCATATTGCTCCCAGGGGTCGCCATTATATGCCAAATGTCAGGCCTTGTCACAGTAAATGCTGCAAATTTAATTGACGCACCGTTCTGTGATGGTAGAATGGGCCCTCTCGGGTTAAAAGGGGTCCTTGGTAAGGCATGTCCGTAAAGATAAGGTTAATGAGGCTCGGTGCGAAGAAGAAACCCTTCTATAGGGTCGTGGTTTCTGACTCCAGAGTTCAGAGGGACGGTAAGTTCATCGAGCATGTGGGTTTTTATGACCCCATGGTGCCGTGTGGTGAGCCCGGGTTCCTGAAGATTGACGCAGAGAGGCTCAGCTACTGGCTGGGTGTGGGCGCCCAACCGACGGACAGGGTGTCTTGGTTCATAAAAAAGGGGTTTGTTGAGGTACGTCCCGCTGGAGCCTAGTGGGGGCTCGCGCGCTGGTGGCCGGTGCCGCGTCGTGGCGGCGTTTGTGTCGGCTTGCTCCGGGGTTGTCAGCTCGTGCAGGGTGCTGTTCTGCGTTGCTTTGTGTCTTGTTGTTGAGAGCCTCGGTGTGGGGCACTTGCAATCGGCTCTTCTCACCTTCTGGTCTTGTATTCCGGTTTTGTTGTCTGCCTGCTTCTGGCGATGCCTAGGCTTCGTGGCGGTAGATCTTCGGTAATCACGCTGCCGGCGGCTATTGCGGCGTTGTCGCCCACTTTTATTGGGGAGACTATCGTGCTGTTTGCTCCCACAAAGCAGTTGTTTCCTATGTCTGAATGCTGCTTGTTTCGGCCATCGTAGTTACATATAACCGTCCCTGCTCCCACATTCGTGTTTTTGCCTATAGTGCTGTTGCCGAGGTAGCTCAGGTGTTTCACCTTGCTCATTTCTCCCAGGCTACTTTCTTTGATCTCCACGAAGTTGCCTACTACGCAGCCCCTATCTATAGTCGAATTGCCCCTAACCCTGGCAAATGGGCCGACAATGGCTCCTTTTTTGATGTGGCAAAACTCCAAATGTGAATAGGATAGTATCTCCGCGCCTGGCTCCACAGCAACCCCCGCGCCGAAAACCACATATGGATGCACTATCACATCTTGTGCTATCTGCGTATCTATTGAGAAAAAACTTGGTCAGGGGACGTTAAAGTCACGCCCGACTGCAAAAAGCTAGCTCTCTTCATGCACTGGAAGTATGACTCCGCTATTGCAAGATCCGCCCTTGTGTTGATGCCCATCGCCTTGCGCTCATCTGCAATTACATAGCCAACTTCCACATTCTTCTCCGCGGCAGATTGCACAATATCTGTTAGGTAAAGTTCTCCATCACGGCATGATAGCCCTCCCAGTAATCCAGAAATTACTTGCCTGTATCCCGCAATTGCCCCAGAAACTGCAAGGCCGTTTGTGTCACGCCCATGGCTGACTTCCAGTACATTCCCGGAGCTGCCCAACACAATTCTACCGTACTGGTTATTTTCAGATTTAAAGGCCACGAGAACAATTTTTGCCCCGCTTGAAAGCCTATCAAGGGCGTGGCACACTGTGGCCTTATCAAGCAGCGGTGTATCCCCGTATAGTATCAGCACAATCTCTTCTGAGGGGTTTTTGAGCGCCTGCAATGCTGAGGTGGCCGCGCCCCCTGTACCCGCAATTTCACCCTGCAGCACGGTGTTGAGGCGCAGGTTATGCTCCCCTGCCAGCGCGGCTACCGGGCCATTTACTGCAGCATTTGTCACTATGACGGCGCGCTTTGGGCGCAGTTCATCAGCAAGCTGCAGCACATGCTTTATGATTGGCGCATTCCCCAATTTGTGTAGAATCTTCGGCGTGGTGGAGCACATTCTGCTGCCACATCCTGCAGCAAGTATTACGATATCCATAACTCCTAGTTATACGTGGACTTGGGACTCCAGGATTCATCAATTTTGGAGCTTTTTCTAGGGATTTTTTTGGCGTGTGCACCATAGGCTGTGCAACAATGCGCCAAGAAGTGCTGGGCCGGAATCTGCCCGCATAGCCGGCAAATCCGCCCAAGTGGCACCGCGCGGCAGTTATGGCAGTTATGGCGGGGCCGCAGGGCTAGTATGTATTATCTCGCCGCTGAGTGTGTTGTTACAATCAACCAAAGTTGCAACGGCATCTAGAAAGTTTTTGAGGCACGGGGCGGCATTTACATCTTCGAGTGACTTTACATTGTCTATCTCGTGGTCTGGGATCTCAGGTGGGCATATGGCATTGATCTGCAGGTTTGGTGCAAACTCTGCGGCAGCCATTATTGTGAAATCTGCCAGTGCCTTCTTTGACAAAAGATATGCAAAATATCTTGTTTGTGTCCTTGTGATGTTTGTATCGATTACGTTTATGACCTTCCCTCCGGCCGCACACATGCGCGCGAAATGTTGCGTGAGGAATGCTGGGGCCTTTATGTGTATCTTATAATTCTCTTCGAGTTCCCCCTCACTAAGCTGCCCGAGGGTGCTCTTGCGAAAAACCGAGGCATTGTTGATTAGAGTATCACAGTAAGGGAGCTCCGCAAAAGCGTACGCAACCAGGCGGCCAAGCGTTGCAAAGTCACATAAGTCAGACCGGAAAAGCAGGCACCGCTTCCCATAATCTTCCTGGATGATCCGTTGCAGATCCAGTGCCTCGCTGTGCGACCTATTGTAGTGCACTATAACATCGTAACCGTGCTGGGCCGCAAGAAATATCGCAACAGCCCGCCCAACCCTACGTGCGGCCCCAGTGATGATCACGCCTCTTTTGTGCACTACATTCCAAAGATATCTACAGAGCCACCATGCGACAGCGGCGTGGGCCACCCATGCCGAGCGTCACGCAAAAGTTTGCAACCCGGCTGTATATCCGTCAACAAAAACCACGCGGCCGCACACTGGAGGTACTCCCGTTGGCTAAGTGCGGCCTAGTATGTCAGTAAACCAAAAACCGTAGTGGTTCAGCCATTCTAGCTTATTGCTGTAAAAGTTGCGAAGGTCCGTGATGCCATACTTCAGCATGGCCATCCGCTCAACACCCATGCCGAAAGCAAAGCCACGGTATTTTTCCGGATCTATGTTCACGTTTTCCAACACGGCTGGGTGTACCATGCCACACCCCAGCACTTCAACCCACTTTTGGTGCCTGTCTTTTACGTCTATCTCCGCGGACGGCTCAGTAAACGGGAAGAAACTAGCCCTCATCCTGGTTTCCACTTTGCGCGCAAAGAATCTACTGAGAAAGTAGTTGATGCAATATTTCAGATGGCCCATAGTCACGTGTTTGTCGACAAACAGCCCCTCTACCTGGTGAAATACTGGGCTGTGCGTGGCGTCCCAGTCATTTCTATACACCCTACCCGGAGATATAATTTTGATTGGAGGGTTGGGATTGCTCTCCATGGCACGTATCTGCATTGACGACGTATGGGTCCGCAACACTACCCGCCGGCCGTTGAGCCTTTTCGTCATGTAAAAGGTGTCATTCTCCGCGCGCGCAGGGTGATGTTCTGGCGTGTTTAATGCATCAAACACATGAAATTCGTCCTCTAGCTCCGGGCCGTGAACCACGGCAAAGCCCAGCTCACTCAATATGCTGCTGATCTCCCTAATCACCCCAGAAATTGGGTGTATCTTGCCACAAGTTCTGGGCCTTGCAGGCAGAGTTACGTCAATACGTTCGCTAGCCAACCGTGAGTGCAGCTGCTCCCTAGCGAGCTGTGATTCCCTATCCTGAATTGCCAGCTTCAACGCAGCACACGCGGCATTCGCCGCAGATCCAACCGCTTTGCGCTCGTTCATATCCTGTATGGTAGAGATCTGGCGCAGCAAAGCCGTCAGGGCCCCACCACGCCCGATATAGCGCCCCCTGACTTCATCTAACTCTTCTACAGAACTACAAGCAGCGACGCAGGCTTTCGCCTCCTCACTAAGATCACTTATCTTGCTGATTAACGGCACAAGCATACCCACAGGTACCCGCGACAGCGCTTACTACCTTCTCAAAGGCAGCCTTGTCATTCACGGCCATCTCCGCCAGCATCTTCCGGTTCAGCTCTATACCACACAAAGCCATACCCTTCATCAGCTGAGAGTATTTAATACCCCATTGCCTTGCCGCAGCGTTGATGCGCACAATCCACAGGCGCCTGAAGTCACGCTTACGATTGCGCCTATCCCGATACGCATACACCAAAGCCTTCTCCAGCCGCTGCAGCGCAGCTCTGTAGCAGTTTTTAGAGCGCCCTCTATAACCTTTGGCAAGTGCAACAACTTTCTTGTGCCTAGCCCTGGCGGTAACACCGCGTTTGACCCTAGCCATAAAATCCCCGTCCTACAACCAATTACCTAAAGACTATACGGCATGAAGGACGCGACAATACGTGCATCCGGCGCGCTCATCTGCGCGATGCCCCTACGGGTCCTAAGGCTTCTCTTGCTCCTCTTAGTCATGCCGTGGCGCTTGGTGGACTGGGCAGACATCACCCTCCCACTCGCTGTGACCTTAAACCTCTTCTTAGCGGAGGATTTGGTCTTCAACTTTGGCATAAAACTCCATGCCTGAACTCAATAACTCCCCAGACTACATCCTTGTCTGCGTGGTGTCAAGCGGATACCATCTCGGAATGTTTGCCTGCATTCGGAACGCATCGCAGAGATATACCTGCACAGTCGTACCTAACCGGGGTGGTTGCACTTTGGGCACACTCTCCCGTACCACATACCCGCACGCGCATCTGCGGGCGAAAATCTCCGGTGTGCTGCACGTTTGGAGTTGTATAACAAAGCGTGTATTTTGCGGTGCAGACCGCAACTCAAAATGTCCTAAGATGGCTGAAAGTCCTTGACATGGAGGGTGCGTGTGGTACCATGGTCGCGCCTGAATCGGACCGTGCTCGTATGTTGTAGGGTTAACCAATTCTTAGAGGTTGTGGTCTAGTGTTGGGGTCTGTGCGGTTTCGTTAGTTTGGAGATTCTTTGGATTATGTCGTCAAGCAATGAGGGTACTCCGTTGATGCCCAGGGCCGTTGCCGTGTGGTTGGTGGATAATACAGCCCTCACTTTTGAGCAGATCGCCGAATTTTGCGGGTTGCATCTGCTTGAGGTCAGGGGTATCGCTGATGGCGAGGTTGCCAAGGGCGTTGTGGGTTGTAACCCGGTTGCTATGGGGCAAGTTACCAAAGAGGAGATAGAAGCCTGCCAGAAGGACCCTACCAGGATCCCGAAATTGGTGGTTCATAGGGGAGTAACCACTGGTAAGCTGTCAAGGAGGAGAGGTGCCAGGTATACTCCTGTAGCCAGGCGTAGAGACAAACCCGATGCGGTTTGCTGGATATTAAAATACTGTGCTGAGATGCACGATTCGCAGATAGCCAAACTTATAGGGACCACGAAGGCGACGATTGCCGCGGTGCGGAATAAGGAGCACTGGAACTCAAGCAACATTAAGCCTAGAGACCCGGTTTTGCTGGGCTTGTGCACGCAGGCGGATCTTGATGAGGCTATTATGAAGGCTCAGATGGTGGCTGAGAGAGAGAGAAGAGTCAGGAATATGAACGAGGAGATTCAGGACCAAAAGGCGTAGGTGCTGTTTCCTCTTTTTGCGCGTTTTTAGCAGTACGGCCCCCTGCCCAGCAGGCTTCCGGGGGCGCTTGCTTATACCTTCATTGTACATGAATTTAAGGTCAATCTTGTGTTCAACAAGAATAAGAGAAGGTCCAGGTCTTATTCCTCCAAGCCGGCGACCGAAAGAAGTGCGGAGCATCGCACCCCC
>NZ_AFMS01000055.1 GCF_000215485.1 Anaplasma marginale str. Florida | reverse complement strand
GGGTCTCGTCATGTTACTATCTTCGGTACCAGTGTATAATGCTTGGGCGGCGCTCGGGACATAAGCATTAAATTCTGCTGTCTTACTTATGATCTCAATTGCCGTTAAAAAGCGTGTATCCACTTCTGAATCCGGAGTAATCCCCCTACCCCGCTCCGTAGACTTGGCTAATACCTCTACTACACCATTCGTATTTATTACCTCAAACCCAGGAATGACAGCTAACCATCTGACAATTGATGCATCAAGATCTTGCATGTGCGTCAGCCCATATGAGTTAATGAGCAAAACTGCGCTGACGCTTTCAAACAATGCTGGCATCCACCTGCACAAGTACGGTAGGGACTCTTCTATGCATCCATGGCTGAGTATTGCATCAAGCGTTATCTGCGCCTTTCTCCTCTTGATGCTGTAAATTGCATTGTGTACCGCATTTATAGTTCTTGCTACCATTACCGTCCTAAAGTCTTTGTCAGCAAGAAACTTCGAGATTATCAATCGTGTACGGTGAGTATCATCTAAATTTTTGAAGAATTGCTCGTATGTGCACGTTATCGCATAAAGCGCAGATACGAATTCGCGAGAGGTATCTGCCCCATTTCCGCCTAAGGCGGCTACATCACACTCTGCAGTGGAGTTTAGGCAGGAACCTATAAATGCCTTTTCTAGCCTTGTAATAGACCCGAAACTTACAAGCCGCTCAAATGCCCTCCTATGGGTAATAATATCGCACACAAACCGCCTAATCCCGGCATGGCTGCCGACCATCTGCAATAAGCCCCGTCCAGCGCACCTCAAAGCATCTTCTCTGCCCCAGTGCGCCACTTCACCTCCCACCGCACTGTCTCCGGAGCTTCCAGGCAAGCAACGCAGCAATAGGCGTGAGTAAAACTCCACGTAGTGTCTCAGGGATTCTGAACTTCCTACACAATCGGTGTAAATGCCAGATTCAAACATAATCGACAGTAAACTTTCCGTTGTAACTCTTACCTTCAATAAATGCATCGGCTCGGCCCCGGCTGCTCCATTACGTTTAAAATACATTGCATGT
>NZ_AFMS01000056.1 GCF_000215485.1 Anaplasma marginale str. Florida | reverse complement strand
AAACCACCCCAAATGCAGCGGAGGTATCATGCGCTGCGTTAAGATGCCATCAAGCACGCCCGGAATACCGCTGGTAAGATCGTTGTTTAGTATGATGAGGTCCGGCACAAATCCAGAGGTTGTACTCACCTCCCCCCCACAATTCACCAGAGCCTTGACGTCCAGCGTGGCACCCGTGGATGATACCGCGCTCATGTCTTCGGTAATGCCGCAGGCACCCACCTCAAGCTGAAATCCTGATGCACCCAATATGTCTTTAAGTGCCATAACGCTATCAACGTACTTCTTATTCCTGGTATGGCTTTCAACCACAATCAGCACTTTAGATCCAAGATACTGAGATAGGTGCTCCAAAAAGGCAGACTCCGCTCTCTGTCTTGCATCCACACCAAAGTTGTTGTACCCTGCCGGGAAGAAGTTAACGTCAACCGGAGCTATTTTGTATCCTGAGCTGCGGACGTCTACAGAGGTGCTCAGAACCGCAGGGTATCTGGAAAACCAGTCAGCAAACCAGTCTTCAACTGCCGCTGCACGACGCTCGAGCACGTCCTCAAGCATCTTGACGCATGTCAAAACAGAACCTTAAAAACCAAAGAACTAGCTAGGATTATACCCGCCTTTGTGCCCGTCAACTACCCAATTTTATTACTTAAAAGCCCTAAAACCGCCACAGAACGCAGAACGTGCTCACTGCACGCCTAGCACGTTGTATGTAGAATATCGGCCACACCACTCGCGGTTAAGTCGCACGCCGCAACAACCACAAGCAGGTAACCACAGAACCGGCGCATATGGCCACTACATGTGTAATCGGCCTTGGTTCAGACCTGAAATGCCGTGACGGCAATGTCTAACAAAAAATGGCCGCCAGCGCATTTCCGTACCTACGTCACGTGCCAAACATTGCTTGCACATCGCTCAATAAACTTCGCGCGCTACTCTGCGTTCATCTTGCCGGTATAAAGTTGGCGTGGGCGGCATATCTTGCTACCCTCGTGCTGTTTATCCAACATTTCATACCATTGGGCAGACCATCCGGTAGTCCTCGCCAGAGCAAAAAACGCGGTAAACATGTTCACTGGCACCCCGGCTGCCTTTAGTACAATACCGGAGTAAAAGTCAACATTGGGGTACAGTGAGCGTTTGACAAAATATTCGTCTTCCAGAGCCGCTTTTTCCAGCGCAGTCGCCACATCAAGTAGTGGGTCATCCGCGCCCAATCCACTCAGCGTTTCTTTGCATATATCCCGGATGATGCGGGCTCTTGGATCGTAGTTCTTGTAGACCCTGTGGCCAAAACCCATGAGCCTCACTCCGCTTTCTTTCTCTTTTACCTTCTCAATGAACTCACCAACTCGCTCAGGGCGACCAATTTCCTCAAGCATTTTTACAACTGCTTCGTTCGCACCACCATGAGCTGGGCCCCACAAGGTTGCTGCGCCTGCGCTCAGGCACGCAAACAGGTTAGCCCCGGCAGAGCCGGTTGCCCTTACCGTAGCAGTAGAAGCATTCTGTTCGTGGTCTGCATGCATTATGAAGATCGCCTCCAGCGCCTTGCAGATAATGCTTTTGCGCGTCTCATGCAAGTCACCAAACATCATGTGCACGAAGTTTTGTACGTACCCTAGGCTCGGATCTGCCTCTATAAGCGGCGCGCCAGAAGTGTGCCTGTAAATGCTTGCAACAATGCCCGGCACTTGCGATATAGCCACAATCGCGCTGCGCAGTGGATCTAAAGAATTGGCACCGTGATAGTGGGCAGCAAGAGCTGCAAAGCTTGCAATTAATATGGCCATTGGGTGGGCATCACGTGGCAATGCTCGAATTACGTCTAAAACTTGTGTGCGTACATTGCACTCCCTGCTTACAGTAGCGACAAAGTCAGCGAGCTCGCGCCCTTGCGGCATAGTCCCATACAACAGTAGGTAGGCAATGCTACAAAATCCGCCGTCTGCCATGGTAAGGTCAGCTATATCATACCCCCTGTAACGCAGAATGCCTTCATCGCCGTCTATGAACGTTATTTCGGATTTACACGCAGCAGTGGACATGAATCCAGGATCATAAGTAAGGATTTTGGAATCTTTGTAGAGGCTAGTCGTGTCAACAGCTAGTGTACCATCGCTGCCATGCATAACGGGCAAGCTTATTTTGCAATCTCCGCACTCTAAAATCGCTTTTTCTACCATACCACTCCCCACCCCGGACAACAAACTCACCAGACATTACTCCCACTCAATCGTTGCTGGGGGCTTTGAGGTCATATCGTACACAACCCTATTCACCCCCTGCAGATTGCTTACAATAGCCCTACTAACTTTTTGTAAAAACGCAAGAAACTCCAACTTCCTTTCATCGGTTTCACCGAAGGGAAAGCAGTCTGCAGTCATGCCATCACTCGAGGTGACTGCCCTGAGTGCACACACATACCCGTAGGTTCTGCCATCACCCATCACACCAACGGTACGCACGGGCACCAAAACCGCAAACGCTTGCCATATGTGGTCATACAACCCACTATCACGCATCATATCTATGTAGATGTTGTCTATTTCTCGCAGCAACTCAACCCGCTCTGCTGTAACCTCTCCCATAATCCTAACCGCTAACCCCGGACCCGGAAACGGGTGCCTATCGAGTATCGCAGATGGCAAGCCAAGCTCTTTGCCCAGTAACCGTACTTCATCTTTAAACAGGTGCCGAAGCGGCTCCACGAGCGACAAGTTCATGATTTCAGGAAGCCCACCGACATTGTGATGTGATTTAATTTTTGTTCCAGATTCTCCTACGCCAGACTCTATAACGTCTGGGTATATAGTCCCCTGCATTAGGAATTTGATATCGCCTAGGCTCTTAGCTTCTTGCTCGAACACCTCAATGAATGTCTCGCCGATGATCTTACGCTTTACCTCTGGATCTTGCACACCAGCGAGACGTTGCATGAATAGGGCGCTTTTGTCCAGAACGTTAACATGCATGTTGAGCTTGCCCACGAAAAGGTCTCGCACCACGCTAGCCTCGCCTTTGCGCAGCAGGCCAGTATCAACAAATACGCAAACCAGCCTTTCCCCTATTGCCTTGTGAACCAACACTGATGCCACGCTGGAATCAACTCCGCCACTGATCGCTGCCACCACGCGTCCACCGTCAGTAGCAGACTTTATGGCGCCAATTTGGGTATGAAGGAATGACCCCATAGTCCAGTCTCTGGTGCAGCCTGCAATCTTTAAGAAGTTGTCTAGCATTTCACGCCCACCCGGGGTGTGAGCCACCTCTGGGTGAAACTGCACACCATAAATTTTGCGCTCATCATTACACATAAACGCTACAGCCCCGGTATCCGCGCTGCGCGCCACCACCCTAAAACCCTGCGGCACCTCACCAACTATGCTATCAGAGTGGCTCATCCACACGTCTACCTTGCTGCCCAATGACCACACCCCTTCAGTGATAGACGAGGGCTCAATGACGTCTAACCAAGCTCTGCCAAATTCCCTGGCTACACTCTGTGCCACGTCAGCCCCAAAATAGTGGGCCAGCATTTGAAAACCGTAGCATATACCCAGCACAGGTACGCCTTTTTGGAGATTGAGATTCAGCACGTCTGACACTGCATTGGGAACGCCATGCAACTGCTGAACCGAATTTGGGCCTCCGGAGAGAATAAAGGCATCAATTTTGATTCCGCGGCTGGCCATAGCCTGAAAATCTGTACTGGGAGGAAATACTTCACTGTACACACCCAGCTCCCTAACCCTTCTGGCTATAAGCTGGGTTACTTGGGAACCAAAGTCGACTATGGCAACGGTAGACATCCAACGCCCCTGATTGCGTGTTGTTATAGCACCGGAAACTCGCGGTCCATGTATACTTGCCGAACACCGCGGTGTAAAGTTTTATTAGGCGTTTACAAGTCGGGTGAAGGCTCCAATTACGCCTTAGGCGCGTCCACTCCGAAGGATGCAAGCCCCGTAATGCCGCACCCACAACCATAAATGCTGCTCAAAGCAGTCATCAAGCCTAGCGCACCAACACTGCGCTGATGGTATTGGTGCCTTCGGAAAGTTGCAGTTGGCACCTCGGCTACCGCGAAAATTTTATATGGTGTGTAGGGTGCTTTTGAGTCATAGTAAGTACGCCTGCGTACCGCGCAAACATGCACTCAGATCATATTAAACCTGAGAGACTAATTTGCGTGGGTGCACTGGGCGCGCGTTTTGTGCAGAAGTTATAAATTTTTTAATAAATTTTGCATATCATTCTTGCCGATAGACAATGTTAGGGTAGTTTAGTATGAGTGCAGGGCCCCAGAACCATAGTCGCACCGCTGTCACCGCTCAAAGGAGCCAATCGCAGCACGCGCGCAACCAGGGCACAGGCTCTAACGAAGCCAAGAAGAACCAGGTGAACCAAAAAGACTTCGCTCTATCAAACGAAGAGATCGATCACGTTATAAGGTGCATGGAGCAGGAGTATGGCAGCCAAATGAGTGATCGGATGCGGCAGACAATGAAAAAGGAAATCTCCTCTGCTGTACCAGAACTAACCAAGGTGCTAGTGCCCATAGTGGCATCCGCAGCTCAGAACGGTGGTCGTCCTGCAGGATCTCACGAAGATTTGATCAAGACTTTCATGCAGATCATGCTGCCGCACATGCGCAGAATTATGAACGCTGCAACAGAATACTAGGAACCGGCAGCCGGTTGTTACGTATTACGTGTATTGTCTCGCTCAGGCGTCCGCACAGGGTGGGGCAAACAGCCGGTCGGTACGCGGTAGTTGCGTGCACACAGCACGGAATAACAGCGCCGGATGCCGCCATGCGCGCAGATTAGTTGAGATACCCGCAGGGCTATTGCACTGCAACACTCTCCAGCAGAGTGGCCGACATAAGCCAGACACACAATCCTCTTACTACGTGCTCTGCGGGTTTTCCTGGGGCCTCGTCTAAGAGACAGGGGCCCCGAGGACAGCACTTCCTTTTGCGTCTTGCCATAAGGTTCCGCACGTTGGGTTGCCTGTTGGGCGCCCCTCCGAGCATTGGCGAACATGTATAGTGGCGGCCCTCAACCGTTGCCGCAGGAACAGCAAGCCGGACGTGGCCAGCGCGCAAAACTAAACGCACAGAGAGGCTTGGTTGCGTCACTGCGTGCAAGGGCAGCATCTCCCCATCAAAGCGTATTTAATACTTTACACATGCTCGGGTGTCACCCACTCTCAGTGACCAATTGGATTGACACTGGCATTTCGATACTGTAAACGATAGTCCTGCTTCTAGGATTTCTGTCCGGGTTATCGTATGCCAGTTAGAGTATTAATGCCAGCGCTCTCTCCAACTATGAAGAGCGGCATTGTAGCTAGGTGGCACAAGAAGGAGGGGGATTCCGTCAAGCCTGGCGATGTCATCGCAGACATAGAAACAGACAAGGCTGTGATGGAGTTCGAGTATGTGGACGAGCCAGGAGTTCTGTACAAGATTCTCACGCAGGAAGGCACGAGGGATGTGCCGGTAAATCAGGTAATAGCCGTAGTGCGGGTGGGAGATGAAGACGTAGCGTCCGTTGAGGCTCTGTGCAATGTTGCACACGACGCGGATGCGAAGGGCTCAGCAGCAGATTCGCAGGGCACCGCCGCTGTAGCGGCACCGGCTAGCCCTAGCGTAGCCACCAACACAGAAAAACCGTCGCAACCCCAGCCTGAGCGTCAACGGCCGGAAAGAGGGGTGGCATATCCGATACCCGATTTTGCCGAAGAGCGCAAAATTAAGGCAACACCACTTGCCAAAAAGCTCGCTTCCAGACTTTCAGTAGACATTACTAAGGTCGCGGGTACCGGCCCGTACGGCAGGGTGGTTAAGGCTGATGTTTTAGATGCAGCAGCAGGTGGTGGCTTTCCCAGCACAACAGGGGCAGCGGGAGGTGATGTCGTAGAGGTCAGCAGCATGCGCAGGGTGATAGCTGACCGGTTGTTGGAATCAAAATTGACGGTACCGCATTTTTACCTTGCGGTAGACTGCATGGTTGGGGAACTTTTGAAACTTAGGGTTGAGATAAACGACAGCTGCGCTGATAGGGGCACCAAAATTACAGTGAACGATTTTGTGCTCAAAGCGGTGGCGCTGGCAATGCGGGAATTCCCTGAGATCAATTCCTCGTGGGAGGGTGACCGGATAAGGTACCACAGAGACATAAATATATCGTTTGCAGTCTCAATAGACGGGGGGTTGATAACTCCGGTTGTCGAAAATGTCGATGCAAAGTCACTGTCAGAAATATCTGACATCACAAAAAGTCTGGTCACCAGAGCCAAAGAGAGGAAATTGCAGCCTCACGAATTTCAGGGAGGTGGGTTCACCGTGTCTAACTTGGGAATGTTCGGGGTGCGCGAATTCTACGCAATCATAAACCCTCCTCAATCTTGCATTATGGCTGTGGGGCAGTCAGAAAAGCGTGCGGTTGTCGTGGATGGGTGCGTTGTACCCGCAGACGTTATGACTGTTACACTGTCTGTGGATCACAGATCAGTAGATGGAGTGCTGGCAACAAAGTTCTTGAACAGATTCAAGTTTTACATCGAGAACCCGTTGCTGATGTTGGTGTAGGCACGAGCGGTATCCGGCCCGTAGCAGCGTCACCCTGCGCGTAGGGTATGTGAAGCGTGCTGTCGCTGCCCCCCGATATTCAGCCAGCTGGGCGTTCGCCGACACGTATTCAGTGGCCATACTGTGTAACATATGCCGCGTCAATTCTGTAATGGGCTACAGCACGAGATGGTTGGGGTGCATCCAGAACATCTGTGCGCAGGCACTCCCAGATTTAGTTTGAAATTGGGTATCCCCATCGTATAATGGTGGATCACCCAATTCGGGAGCACTAGCATCGCGGCGGGTGTTGCTGCTTTGTGCGGTTTTGGTGGCATCATGAGTTTTAGCGAGCAAGTCAGACATATCCTCAGTTGTTATGATGGCGAGAACCCTGGAGTTCTTACAAATCTTGCTAGGATGTTGCTGCATGGAAGGCTCGCAAACACTGGTAGGCTGCTCATACTACCCGTAGACCAGGGGTTTGAGCACGGCCCTGTTAGGAGTTTCGAAGCCAATCCTGACGCGTGTGATCCGCACTATCACTTCAGGCTTGCCCTCAATTGCGGGTTTAGCGCATACGCGGCTCCCTTGGGGATGCTGGAGTGCGGGGCCTGCGCCTATGCGGGCATGCTTCCTTTAATACTCAAGCTCAACAGCTCTACTGCATTATTTCCCAAGGGGTCCCCACCGAACCAAACGGTCACGGCCTCAGTGAAAGATGCCCTACGTTTGGGGTGCGTCGCTGTAGGGCTCACTATCTACCCTGGGTCAGAGTCATTTTTGTCTATGGTGGGTGAGGCCAGGGAATTGATTAGAGAAGCCAAATCTTGCGGGCTCGCAGTGGTAGTATGGTCATATCCACGTGGTGGAGACCTGTCTAAGAAGGGGGAGACCGCTATAGACATTGTGTCATATGCTGCGCACATCGCGGCGTCCATAGGGGCAAATATTATCAAGGTGAAACTACCTACAAACCACATTGAGCGCGATAGCATAAATTGTGACATACTGTCGCTTGCGCAGAGAGTTGCTTATGTCAAGAGGGCTTGCTTCGCCGGTAGGAGAATGGTAGTATTCTCGGGTGGTAGCGCGAAGAGCGATGATGAGTTGCTTAAGGAAGTCGAGGCCGTTAGGGCCGGAGGCGGAGACGGCTCCATAATAGGCAGGAACTCTTTTCAAAGAACAGAAAGAGATGCTGCGTCGTTGATGCGTAGCATTGCGGAGATTTACAGCTAGGTGGCTGGGTGGCAGAATGGTTTATGCAGAGGACTGCAAATCCTTTTATATCGGTTCGATTCCGGTCCCGGCCTCGCTTTAAGCACACATAGGCGCTGCGCGAGTGGCAGTTAGCGCAGAGTGTTTTCAGTGCTTGCCGCCAGCCAATTAGACGCGCTGCGTGCGTGTCAATTTCAACCTGTCTGTTATACCTGCGGGGTTGTGCTTGCATGGGGTGGACCGCTTGTTGGGCTACACACGGTGCCACAACAACCTAGTTAACTAGCGTTGCGTCTTCTTGCGCAAATAGGCCTTGTTCCTCCATGTAGCCAAAAACTCTCCGTGCTATTTTGACAGAATTGCTTGAACTACTAGACTCAGTAAACGCGGCTATTGCATATTTTGGAGATGAGTATGGCGCATATCCCACAAATATACCATTATTGCTGCGGCGCCCTCCCGCACCAAAAACCTGAACGGTACCGGTTTTCCCTGCAACTTTTACAGATTTGGGAGGGGCATCACGCGAAAAATGCTTAAACGCTGTGCCCCCGGGGGTGTTTACCACCTTAAACATAGCGTGGCGCACGCACTCCATATGAGCAAAATCCGCCTCTATGGGAGGAAATTGAGCTGGAACTTGCCCAGCATCCACGTGTAATCTTGGTAACACTCTCATCCCGCTTGCCACCCTGGCTATAAATACAGCAAGCTGCATAGGGGTTGCCAGTAGATAGCCATGTCCGATTGTGATATTAAGTGTGTCTCCTAATCTCCAGCCATCGAGATTTTCAGCGCGCCACACCTGGTTTGGCAAGATTCCTACAGCTTCTCCAGGCAGATTGGTATTGCACTGTTCCGCAAATCCAAACTCTTGGGCGACGCCGACAATTTCATCTATGTCAACCAGGCGCCCAACATTGTAGAAATAGCAGTTACAAGAACATGTGATTGCTTGCTCCAAACTTATCAATCCGTGCCCATTTCTGTTCCAGCAGTGAAATTTTCTACCCCCCACTAGCACGCTACCCGAGCATAAAAACCGCTGGTCCGCGTCTATAGCGCCACTACGTAAGGCAGCCAACGCAGCAATTATCTTAAAGGTAGAGGCGGGCTCGGTCTGTAGAGCGATAGCACGGTTAATCAGTGGTAGTTCGGTGGAGTCGTTCATTGACTCCCAAGTGTGGCGGGACAACCCATTGACGAAGAGGTTATTGTCGTACGACGGAGAGCTACACAGTGCTAGTATATCACCGCTTAGTACATCTAACACCACAACCGCTCCTCTGTCGCCCCCCATTATCTCAAACACAGCTTGTTGTAGCGACGCATCTACGGTAAGGGTTACATCACTCCCAGGTAGGCAGCGTAGTAGCAGCAATTCTTTTACTTTCCTGCTCCGAGCGTCAATTTCGTGTTCCGCAATTCCCGGAGTGCCTTTGAGAATGCCATCATACACGTACTCCGCCCCAGTGATTCCTTCGCGCTTTTCCGGTAACAATTCGCTACTTTTACCACCCGACCATGGCCTGGTATACCCTATGAGGTGAGCACAGCTTGCACCAAATGGGTAGTGTCGTCTATGGAACGGCGATATATAGATGTTTGGCAACTTGTATATATTGAACTCGATATCTGAAAGTTGCTTCCAGCTTATGTCGTCATACAGTGTAACAGTTTCAAACTTTTTGGACCTGATACGCTCGATCGCGCCCTCTAATATCGGCTGCTTGGTAATTTGAACCAACGTACTAAGCAGCTCATCAATATTCTTTACGTGTCGCAAAACACAAAAAACCCTGTACGCCGGCCTACATGTTGCAAGCTCTATTCCCGCTCTATCAAGGATTTTGCCACGCATGGGCGGAATGAGCAATTTTCTTATCCTATTGTTATCAGACAGTATACTATACCTCTTCCCGCACCGTACCTGCAGGTGGTACACTCTGAATGTCAGCACAGACACCGCTAACGCCTGCAGTGTGGCCAGAAGTACAATCCTGCGGCTATAGACTTTTTTTACATTTCGGTCCTGCGATGCGCTAAGTAGGGCCCAGATCCTATGTAGGGTTCTCTTCATTTTTGCGTTTTAGAACCTTCTGTGCACCACTCACAAAGGGAACAGTGGATATAAAAATGGACGAATACGTGCCCACAATAACACCGAAGAATACGATCACACCCAAATCGTGTACCGCGCCCTCGCATAATAATATCAAAGGTACTGCGGCAAGTAGTGTGGTGCCAGATGTGAGTAAAGTTCTGGATAGCGTCGAGTTTATCCCCGCATTGATTATACCACCCACGTCTTTGCCATGCACGCTCTCACCGCGCGCCAGCTCTCTAATTCTGTCATATATGACTACAGAATCATTGACCGAGTAGCCAATAATCATCAAAACTCCAGCCGTTGCTGGAAGACCAAACTCAATGCCCGTGGCGCTTACCATGCCCATTGTTATTGCAACATCATGCACTAGCGCCAGAACTCCTCCAACCGCGAATTGCAATTTAAACCTGCAGCACAGGTATAAAAACATCCCCACTAATGAGCACAGTACCGCTATCACCCCCCTGGTCACCTGGGCAACACCAACCTGTGCGCCTACGTAGTCTAGCCGCTTGTATGTTATGGCGCCAATGCCGTTTATGGCGTCTTTTATGCGTTGCAGTTCATCAGAGCCGCCAGGGCCAGCAGTGCCACGGAAGACAACCATAAATTCTTGGCCGCTATCCCCAAAACCCTGTACTGAGAGCCCGCTGAGCCCTGCGTCAGATAGTGCAGCACGCACTTGTTCTACGGTAGAATGCCCATCATCCAGAGAAAAATTGGCAACCATGCCACCAGTAAAGTCAGCCCCCAATGTTACGCCCTTGAGCGCAATGAGCAATGCCGAACCCAGCAGCAACACAAGGCTTATAAGTAGGGCAAGCTTTCTATGCTTTATGAAATTGAAGTTGACGCCATCAGGAACAATACGCAAGACCATAGCCAATACAGCGAACGCTCGAGTGGCCAAGTTTATGTCATTTCAGCCGTGGGTTCAAGGGAAATAGTGCAAAACTAAACCAAGTTGCTCTTGCAAAATATCGACTGCGCCGATATAAACTGCACGTACAAAAGTTGATTCTACCAGGCCTGTGTGCACGTCAAAAAGCAGGGCATCAAAAGTGCGAAGTTTGGTGGGTTATGCCGGAGAGCTAGTAGTGTTGTTGCTGCGCAAAGCCCGGCTACACAAGGTGCTGCATCACAGATACCGGTCCCCTTTGGGGGAGATTGATCTTATAGTGCAAAACGGGCGGGAACTTCACTTTATTGAGGTAAAACCNGCATGACCTCACGCTTT
>NZ_AFMS01000057.1 GCF_000215485.1 Anaplasma marginale str. Florida | reverse complement strand
TATTAAATGTCGGTGAGGGCAAGATACGCACCTCTCATGACTTTTTTGATGAGGAAGAGGCCTCGCGTGCGATGCAGCGCCCAGATATACTTCTCGCAGAGTTGCAGACGCTCTTCTGGGGCTTCAGGGCATCGGCTGGTCCATTGAAATGGAAGGAATTTTTACTGGAGCTCAACGAACTCTGTGAAACCATGATCACTAGCCAGTTTGCCGTGGCTGCGCAATCTAAAATATTGAGTTCGCTGTCAGGCATTCAACACCTGAGGCAACTTCATGAGCGCATGGGACAGGTGGTATATGAATCCTTTTTGCCGAGGGTACTATACATACGAGAATTTTTGCGCAATGGACGGCTGGCAGAATCTGCGGCATGCCTCATAGACTTTTTGCCCGGCCCCAGCGCCACATCTGGAGAGTTGAGCAGGCTCTTACTAAGAATTTACAACGTGCCCATCCGCGTTCGCAATGTTTATATCGACAACTTTAGTCAGGCTTGCAGTATTACCCCCTACGGCATCAGTGATTATCAAGAGCCTGGCGCATCTCTGCCACTTAGCAGCTGTGAGTCTGCATTTAAGGCAGCAATTGACGAACATGCCCACCATTTCCTAAGCAGATTTCAGCCTGATACTAGGGAAAATGTGGTGGAGCGCAGGCTTGAGGACGAGCTCAGTAGAGATCCTGAGACGCAATACAGGCCCCTCAGCCTTTCAGAACAGCAAAGGCACGCTATTGTAAAAACCGCAGCACGCAGATCAATTGCCCAGCGTGCAATGAATAGCGGTATATCCAAAATGTGGCTATACAGTATTGGTATACTTGCTCTCGTAATAGCAGTCTTCCTCGTCCAAGTCACCCCTCCCTATGTGTTTGTACCTTATATGGTACTTGTAGCAGGCTTCTTAGGTTTTGTAGCAGGTCGTCAATACATCAGTAAAGATGCTAGCGTGGAACATTGTATGAGTATTGCACAGGTACCAACTGCGGTAGTGCGCCC
>NZ_AFMS01000058.1 GCF_000215485.1 Anaplasma marginale str. Florida | reverse complement strand
TATTTTGTCTTCGAACTCCTTGGGTAGATGGCCCCCGCCGAGCACTGCCACAAAGCCCTTCGCGCTTCCGCCCCTCAGTGCCTTGCCCTTGAACGAACTGTTATAGTCGATTACAACCTTGTCTCCAGCGGCTGCGCGCCGTTTTGGGCTATCTGACACGACAAAACTAGGGTATCGAGCTTTGAGTTCGCCAATAAACTTCTCGACATCCTCCTGCCCGACCTCTGCCTCCATTTCCTTGAGCGCAATGTCTTCTGGATTGACGGATGGAACCTCTGGCATCAGTTCAAACTGCAGCTCGTATACCAGATCCCCACCTTTCCCTTCTGTAGAGCACACCTTGGGGTGAGAAGTGATCCTGACCTCTGAAGTTACAACATCCCCAAAGCCGCCTTCCTGCATGAACTGCGATGAGGCGTCGTCAACAACCTTAGAAAGCACCTCTCTTACGACATCTTCGCCGCAATTGCGCCGCACAAGGTCCAGCGAAACCTTACCCTTCCTGAACCCATCCATTCTGACATTTGCTGCAATCTCGCGCAGCCTGTCATCCACCTGCTGCTCCAGGTACTCGTTACCGACAGTAAACTCGTACACCCGCTTCAGCTTATCACTCAAGACCTCTTTTACAACGTAGAACCGCTGCATAAAACACTCCACCACAATTAAGGGAGCACACAGGATGCGGATAGAGGGACTTGAACCCCCACGGGCCGGGCCCACTAGGACCTAAACCTAGCGCGTCTACCAATTCCGCCATATCCGCACGAGCAGCCCGGGTTTGCCGCATTGGACTACTCTCACTTAAAGGCATAGCCGCGGCGGTAACCCAACTACTAAGCCCCAGCACCACCCCCTAAAAACTCTGACACAGGATGCTCCAGCAAAAGCGCTGAGTGGTTCCGGCGTGATTCGAACACGCGACACACTGATTAAGAGTCAGGTGCTCTACCGCTGAGCTACGGAACCCTAAAGCAGCGGAACGCGAGCTACCACAGACATCTCCGCACCACACCGCTTCAGCGGTCCTTGATACTACCATACTAACGGTATGTCAATAGCAAGATCGTCTTCACTACAGACTTGACTGCAAGGTTTATTGGTTTATAATGCGGACCGTTTGTTTTTGGCTTGCATGGCGCGTGGCCCGGCGTTAGGGGTCCCTCGCCTCTCGGTGGGTTTTTGTGGTGGTTTGTATGAGATTTTCTAGGGTGGTGCTCCTTTTGCTTGTTGCTGCGTGCGGGTTGCAGGGATGCGGCGGTCTGTTTTCCAAGGGAGAGCGCAGGATTAAGAGTCCTTGTGTCAGGGCTAGTGGCAGCCAGACGTGTGAACGCCACCCAGTAAACCAGTGGTGGCTTGGGTGATGCTCCCTGGCCAGTGGCCGCTGGCGCTTTGTCTCCACCCTTGCTGCTGGTATTTGCCGCGCCGGCGTGCCGCGTAGCCTTTTTTGTCCGCGTTTGCGCGGTGTGTATCCACTGTGTGGGTGTGTGGCAGGTCGCCTGTGGCTCCGGGCACTGCAGGGAGCGCAGCAGCTCTCGTGTTTTTTCCCTTGATAGTTTCTAGTGCGGCGTGTGGTGCCTTTTTGGTGGTTGTAACGTTCGTCCTGGGCTTGTGGGCCGTAGCTCGCTACCTTGCAGATAAACCCGGAAGGCATGACCCTGCTGAGGTTGTTGTTGACGAGGTCTGCGGACAGACGCTTGTGCTTGTGATACCCTGCATGCTCACACAACATGGCGTTTTTGGCGTACACTTGCCTAGTGATGCGCTACATCAGACAATCCTTCTATGTTCCGGGTTTGTGTGCTTTAGAATTTTTGACGTGGCAAAGCCGTGGCCGGTATGCATGGTAGATGCCCAAGTAGGGGGAGCTCTGGGCGTTATGCTTGACGACATATTCGCTGCTATACCGGCGTCTATTGCGTGTCTCGCAGTGGTGAGCGCAAGCTCTATGTAGGAGGTGAATCCAAAATGCATTTCTCTTCTTTAGCCACGGACAACCTGAGGGAGTACATGTCGTATGCGATTAACATGTCAGGGGGGACAGTCCGCAAAGTAGGTAATTTGATACTCACAATAAACGGTCGTCCGGACTCCTCCTTTAACTACGTATTCCCCACAGATGGAACATATGAGGAGTGCGAGCAATCTGCCAGAAGTACCCTGGACTACCTGGAAAAAGAAAAAATCGACACGACCTGGGTTGTGGATTCCCACACTAAGGAGTTCAGTAGGGCAGTAAATAAATTAGGGCTCGCCGCACCAACAGTGGTGAAGAAGGCATTTATGAAGATACCAACGCATGCCCATATTAAGCATCACGGCCCAAATCTTGTGCTAGAAGCTGTCAGCACGGATTCTGCACTAACTGAACTCGATTGTATGGCATCGAAAATTTTCTATTGCAATATAAACGATCTGGCAATACTGTTGAGGGGGATGGTTAGGCATAAGCCTTCGAACCTCAGGTTCTTCCTTGCTAAGTTACACGGTGCTACTGTGGGGCTGTGTGGGATGTACGTCCGTAATCAGGTAGTGGGCCTTTATAGCGACGGGGTGCTACCGGAGTACAGGAATATGGGCATAGCTAGTGATATGGTACTACAGAGATTAGAGATGGCCAGGGAGTTATACAGGTGCAGGTACGCCGTGGCGCAGTGCGTCAAGCGGTCCGTAGATCTGTACTGCAGGTTAGGGTTCAGGATGACTGGAAATTTGTCGCTGTATGCCTCGCTCATGGCATGAAGCATAGCTGGGAAAGGTAGACTAGTGCTCGGTGGAGGAGTATAAGAGAAAGTTAGTTAATGTTTACGTATGCTGCCGGCTATGTATTGGTCTTTGTCCTAGCAGTGCTGGCGGTTTTCTGCTTTTATGCTAGTTTAAGCATAAGCGATTTTCGCCACAATAACAATTTGCTCACAAGTCTGCTGCTGTCTCTTGGGGACGGGTTCTATCTTTGGGATGAGAAAAAGCGGGTGGAACGCTTCTCTCCCAACTTGCAGATGCTGCTGAACAGCGTGTTCTGTTCCTTCAATGAACTGGCAAACTTCTTTGAAGAGTCCGATCAGCTGAGGAAAAACTTTACCGAAGCGCGCAAGATCAACAAATCTTTTACGATGGATCTAAAGGGGAAGGACGCAGAAATTTATTGCTCGTGCTACGGGCAAAGCATAGTTGACGACCAGGACAAGATAGTCGGTGTGTTGCTGTGGATCCAGAATGTGACCGGGGGAAGGTCGCTAATCGCAAGCCTCAATCGCAAAAACACAAAGCTGGCACAGGAACTTAGCAACTGTAGCAGCGTAATTGATGCACTACCCTACCCGGTGTGGAAAAGAAACAAAAATGCCGAAGTGGAGCTGCACAATCCTTTTTATCTGAAGTTGGTACAGAACAACCAGGGTGATACGCTAGTCAAGCAGCTCAGTTCCAAGGTTGCGGGCAGCGAAACCGAATTTCAGGAAAAGGCATTCATGATTGTCGATAACGAGAGAAGGCTCTATTTACTAACAGAAGTGAAAACCTCGGATGGAGGCTCTGTCGGATACGGGCAAGACATCACACAAAGCTGGCAGCTCACACAAGAAGTAAAAGGCCACTCGAAAGCGCAAAAGAGCCTTCTTGACAGTCTGCCATGTGCTGCGGCTCTCTATGGTAGCGACGGAAGATTGCTGTTCTTCAATAGCCACTTTAGCAAATTCTGGCAACTGGACCAGTCATGGATGAGGGGCGGCGCAATCTACTCAGAGATTATACACAAGATACATGAAAAGGAATTTGTGGATGACGGGTCTTTTGAGCTACTCAAAAAGCAACAGTATGAGCTCTTCGGTAAGCTAGCGGAGCCGTATCATGACGCTTTAACCCTGCAAGACGGTACCGTGCTGGAAATCTCTGTGGTTCCCAACCACAAACAGGAGCTCCTATTTCTCTACAGTCGCGCACAAGATTAGCTCTCACACCCCGAATATCGCATCACGGTTCGTTGCTAAACCGTACGTCGCGTAGCCCTGGCACTTGTACAGCGAGTGCAAAATCGCGGACATTACAACGGACCACAAGCCGAGAGCAGGAGTATACGATTCCGAATTTATATGCGAAACGTGTGATATGGGACCAACTTCCCAACGATAAGATCCAGAACAATGAAGGAAGGCGCGACTACAGCAGCGGGAAGTGCACTACCCCGTCTTGGCCAGTTCACCTAGTTAACCTTCCGACGCCAACACGAACCACACCTGCAAGCACAATGGCAGCATACACGCGCGGTGGTGCCCATGGGGAGACTTGAACTCCCACGACCGCAAGGTCAGCGGATTTTAAGTCCGCAGCGTCTACCATTCCGCCACATGGACAAAAGGGGTAGCCACTACCCGGAAAAGAACTCAACGACCAAATTCACTTCCATGTTGGCAGGATAAGGAACCTCGCAATACTTAGGTACCCTGAGATAACGCGCAGAGCGCTGTGCAGTGTCAACCTCTAAATGATCTGGAACGCGCCTCTCTTGCGACTGTATAGCAGCAAGCACCATAGGAAGCTCTGTTGCCCGTTCTCTTATTTGCACAACGTCACCAGGCTTCACCGAAAAACTGGGTATATTCACCACCTTGCCGTTTACAGTCACATGCTTGTGGGAAACCAACTGCCGTGCAGAAAACACAGTGGGTACAAAACCCGCGCTGTATACAACCACAGCAAGGCGTGACTCCAAAGCCCCAACTAGATTATCACCAGTGTCACCCTTTCTATTGTAGGCCCTGAGGAATGTATTCCTCAGCTGCTTACTAGACATCGCGTAGTAGCATTTAAACTTCTGATGCGCCGCGAACTGCCTACCAAAACTTGAGAGCTTCTTGTACCCCATGCTCCCATGTTGGCCCGGAGGATAATTCCTGGTAGCAACGGGGTCCTTGGACCTCCCCCAAAGGTTTACCCCCAACCTACGACTCGCCCTGTATTTTCTCTCTACAACCGCCACAATACAACCTACACAACAACAACCGAATGGAGAATGAGAACACCCCCACAGCTCCACGATGCGAATTAACGCCATACGGGGAGGAAGTATGATCATTTTAAGCAAGTGTGTCAACCAATTTCGTATCCAATCATGAGCCACCTAAATGGCCATCGTAGCGCCTGCATTGAATGATAATTGCCCGCACGTGTATGGGCCGCACACCTTGGCAGTTAGTTTACCAACAATACAGCTGGAACCCAAACTGCGAAACGGATAGTTTGTCTTTGACTGCAACACCAGTTACGATAACATCCTGCAACGTACTTTTTATGAGAGTCAAATCCATGAAGTGGGTTGATGTGGAAGATATAGCTTGCTCGCTGGAAGATGCCTACCCAAACCAGGACATTTTCGCCCTCAGATTCACCGAGTTAAAGTCCATGGTGGTCGGTTTGCCAGAGTTTGATGATGACACCGACGGGTGCAACGAAAAAATCTTAGAAGCAATACAAATGGCTTGGAGCGCAGAAAGGGATGAGTGATTCAAGCTCGCCCTACTCGTTCCAATCATACATAGGGCATATTTTTGTTAGCCGTGTCTTCGCCCCCCATGAAGAACATGTGTGGGATGCAGGAACTTCGCGGGGCCAGTTTTGAAATCGGGGCCAGCTACGTGGGCAGAGCCTGCAAATAAGCGACTGTTCCTCGCCCTCAACCCCGTGGCGGGAGCGTTCGGAGGAACCGTGCCGACCAGCCCTTAGAATTAACACCCGGTCAATAGCGGGAAGAGCAGAGCGGGCAAATCGGTGGAGTATTGTTTGTCGCACGTATTTGGTCTACAGCAAATGTGGAAATTCGCTGGGTGTCGGTAGGCCGCCGCACTTTTTGCCTAGCTCGTAAACTTTTCGGCCTACGGTTGGTCAGCAACGCACACGGTCAGCATATTTTTTGGGCATACCGGCACCAGAGCCCGGCTAGATATAACATACTTATAATTATTGAACCAAGCTCACTAATATTATACAATGCCTGCGGGTTGCTGCCCGTACTGTCCCACAAAGTTGCTAAGGGTGAAGGGGTGAAGTACTTAAACTGCCTGTTGGGGGCGGGTTGCGCTGCTGTCCTCGTGTTTGTCATGCGGCCCGTGCTGCCATTGTGCTGCGTTGCAGCCGTGCTGGCGTATTTGCTGAACCCCCTGGTGAATAGGCTAGAGTCCATAGGTCTCCCCAGGCCTGTTTCGTCTTTCGCAATAATATTCTCTTCGGTCGGTGTGTTTGCAGCCCTATTGGTATTTTTGGTACCAATAGCGTATTCCCAAACGCTAGCACTAGCCAAGCTACTTGTTGACAAGTTGCCCTTCGCGGGTGTTGAGGGTATAAAAAACGCCCTGCTGGCTTATGATATGTTACGTTACGACGGGGTCATTGGCGCGATGAACCCCGAAGCGCTGTCCCCCCATAACCTTTTCAGCGGCAACCACGTAGAGTTTATCAAACTGCTTGACGGCTTGTACAAAAATTTCATCAAAGTAGCCGTTGGAGTGGTACAATCCGGGGTTGGGATTGGGACAATCGCTGCAAAGGTCTTCATTACCCTGCTGCTGTTATTCTACATTTTGGGAAGTTGGCCAATCGTGGTAAAAAACGCCCTTCTCATGGTCCCCAGGCATTATCTAGAAGGCTTTTCCCATTGCATGTCAAAGATTGACAGCATAGTATCCGCATACATAAGGGGCCAGACCACCGTGTGTCTGATTATGCTAATATACTACTGCATATGTTTTGCAGTAGTGGGGCTAGAATACTCTTTGGTACTCGGCGTCATATCTGGCATCATGACGTTTATACCGTATATAGGACCAATTCTGTGTGCCTCGCTCGGTGCTTGCCTGGCCATACTCCAGGATTTCAGTTGGACCGGCACTGCGGCGGTGATATTGGTATTTGTGGTTGGGAACGTAGTAGAATCGAACATCATCACTCCGGTCCTGCTTAGCAAAAAATTGGATCTGAATCCCGGGTGGGTGGTAATTGGGATGGTGGTTTTTAGCGCGCATGCCGGCCTTTTGGGGGCGCTAGTTTCCATTCCGGTCACTGCAATTGTGAGCGTTTTGACGCATTTTGCTGTGGAGAAGTACAAACACAGCAACTTCTACCTTGGTAAGTGAATGTACAGGCAACTAAAGCTGTTTGACACACAGGAAGTGCACTCGTACCAATGCTCTGACTACATACTTTTGGACCACAATAGGCACACTTACAACCTGTTAATGAACACCTACAGTTGGGGTTGTTTCGTACTCTACGGAAAATCTGGTTCGGGAAAAACTCACCTAGCACACATGTGGCAAAAACTCAGAAAGGCAAGCTTCATATGCCACGGCCAGGTGATAGGCGAAGCGATAGGCACCATAAGAGAAAGCAGCGCTGTTATCATTGAAGACATAGACAACCTAAGGGATGAATCGTGGGTATTGCACTGCTATAACTTTGCGCGCGAAGCCGGAAAACCCCTTTTGATGACATCCTCACTGCCGCCGCACATGCTCAATTACCAACTGAAAGACTTGGAATCTCGGATAGTATCCGCTATGAGTGCAAGCCTTGCCGATCCGGACGAGGAATTATTGCGGATAATGCTGGTCAAATTATTTACCGATCGGCAGATGCACATAGATGTTCGCACTGTTAACTACATACTCAACAATGTTGAGCGGTCATTCAAAAAACTTAGCGATGTGGTAAACCTTATAGATACTGAATTGCCAACCAACGCCAGGGGTGTTACCATTCCGTTTGTTAGGTCGGTAATTAGGAGGGGCGGTCCTGTATAGAGGAAAAGTGCTAAGCATAGCTGGCTCTGACTCTGGAGGAGGAGCCGGGATACAGGCGGACATCAAGACCATCACTATGCTGGGATGTTACGCTGCCACTTGCATAACATCCGTAACTGCGCAAAATACCACGGGAGTTTACGGAACCTGGAACTTGGCTCCAGAAGCCGTTGAGAAGCAGGTTGTGGCCGTTTTGTCAGACATACAAATAGACTCAATTAAGATAGGAATGCTGCCACCTAGTCTTATGGAAACTGTAGCACGTTTGATTCCCGTCGGAATACCTGTGGTGCTCGATCCAGTGATGGTTGCAACATCCGGGTTTGAGTTGGTCGAGGCCACGGAGTTTATGAAATGCTCTGGCGCGCTTCTGAAGAAGGTATCTTTACTCACACCCAACATTCCGGAAGCCGAGCACATATCTGGGGTGAAGATAAGCACGAAGCAGGACGCAATCAAGGCGGGAGAGGCTATTAAAGCTTTGGGGGTTGGCGGCGTCTTAGTAAAGGGCGGGCACTCAGACGAAGAATACGTGGAGGATATACTCCTCACGGACAGCGGCGTGTTATGCTTCAGAAACGCCAGAATTCCTGGGAAGATTCACGGCACTGGATGCACACTGTCGTCCGCCATAGCAAGCTTCATTGCGTGCGGCCTGTCAACGGAGGAGAGCGTGGAGTCAGCCATAGGCTATCTAACAAACACAATGCGTGCTGCACCCAAGATTGGGCATGGATACAACCCCGTATTTCACAACTACGAACTGTTCCCAGACGCTAATACGCCTTAGTGCACCAGGTTGAAAACTCGGCGGAGGTGGACGGTTTCACGCCAGGAGTATAGGGTGTGCGCGGGCGCCAAACCCGTACCAACCACCCGGCACTTGCATCAATAATATCGCAAACGTCCCGCGGCAAATTATTTGTCGCTATCTAGCGGTACCGGAACCGCGGCTCTTGACAGCAGATATGAAGTTGTCTTGCAGCTCCCCACGTGTACCATAGCTCACAGTAGTTCCACTACTCCTTAGATCTGTACCCGCACCTAGAACAATATGGGTACTGTCATTTGCTCCATGCGCGGCCGCGGCGCCCTTCTGTTGTCCCCTACCCTTTGCTTCGGGAAAATTGTCCTGCTGACTTTAACCAGCCGTCGCTGTTCAACACCAACAACCCACTATGCCCACTACTGGCGGAACTAGATGCCAACACACCACAGCTTCACAGGTGTCAAAACTTGTAGGAAGCGCACTACAGGGAAGCCGTACCACTGACCAAGTGCATGCTATTATCCGCATCCACCCACATACAGGCCAGCCGACAGCGCTTCGTTGCTATCTCATTGCGCCGGGACCGCGGTTCCTGGCAGATGCGAAGATATCCTGCAGTCCCTTACTCGTGCCATAGCTCACGGTAGTCCCGCTACTCATGAGGTCTGCGCCCGCACCTACAACCTTTAGCATATCAGCCTCGCTCAGGACAATACAGCCATCATCATTCGCTCCACGCGCGGACGCGGCGCCCTTCTGTTGTCCCCTACCCTTTGCTTCAGGAAAATTGTCCTGCTGACTTTCCCCAACTCCCGTGTCTATAGCAGGTACGTCATCGCGCGCCGACGCACTTTGGGACCTCTCTCCCTTGGGATCCAAGTAAAAACCCAACCCCTCACTCATGTCTTTGATGCTGTCTATAAAGCAAGTAAGTGCCTCGTCTCCGGAACTGATGAGAAGCTGCTTCCCGACCTGCAGCTGGGAAGCGTTAAGGTTATATGCCGAGTTTACCAGAATCGGGATAGCCCTGGCAGTGCTCACGGAAACCTTTCTTATACTCCCGATCGCGCCCTTGCCAAGCAGCGCAATTTTCTCCATGCATCTGAGGGCAAACCCCGACATTATAAACCCCGCAGGCGAACCCAGGCCCGTAACGGTACCCTTCTGTTTGGCTACAATGCGGTGTCGTGCCTCGCGCTCCATACTGGCAGCACCAGCACCTAGGAGGCGCGCGCAAACGTCAAGAGCTCCCTGCGGAATCATACAAGCAAAGTTGAGTACGGCCGCACACGTGTTAAAAGGCACAGCCATTGCTACAGTAAGAAGCCACGAAGTAGCACCAGTTTTCTCGTTCACAATGCGCTTGGTCTCAGCCGTCACCTCAGCATTGTAGATAGCCCGCATGACCTTTGCTTCCGCATCACCCACAGCAGTGGGGACTACAGTATCCCCCTCGCATGCCACTACCAGCCTTTTGTTTTTGTACTTTTCCAAATCCAACCCCAAGGCCAGCAACGCCTCTTTCTGGTGATTGGTGTTAATCGCGTAAAGAAGCTTTCCGTCAGCAGTGACGGCCCTATCCAGCCCCAGACCCTCTGATTTTATCGGCTCTAGCGGGAGCGCCCTGCCCTTAACTATAAGCTGCCCCTTCTCGAGCCTCATCTTACTACCTTTCCCGCTGAAGCATGAGGGAGGTAGGAATTCGCATGGCTGGCTGCGATCCACAAGCTGCGACATGAGCATGGGAACACGCACCTTCTGCTGTTCACCATTTCCTTGGGGGTCCAACCTGGCAATGTTCTTGAGATTAAGAGCAAAAGTGACCTTCAAAGCTTTTAAAACTTTCCCCGGTACACTAGACTCTTTAATACTCGTCCCAACATCACTGGCACCACGTGCCGCCGATGTCCA
>NZ_AFMS01000059.1 GCF_000215485.1 Anaplasma marginale str. Florida | reverse complement strand
TGAAGCTGCGCATTATACGCAACCCCTATGCATAGGCACCGAAAACTACGCCTAAAGAATGCTATTGTATAGTCGTAATATCCTCCACCAAAGCCTAATCTGTTTAAACTTCGGTCAAATGCTACAAGCGGAACAAACAGCACTTCGGGAATGATAGTTTCTTCACCTGAAGCGTAACAGTTCCAGCGCTTGAAGGCCAAAAGCCTGCTTCCTTGTTGCACGACCGGTACGAGTACGGTATTACCCTCCTCTTTCACGAACTGCATGAGTGGTAATACGTCTATTTCCCCATCACGCGGTATATATCCTGCTACTGTCCCGCCTTTACGCAGTTTCACATTGCGCATGCAATTCTCTTTAAGCATTTCCGCTGCCTTGCGTACATCAAAAATGCTTCTACGTAAGCCGCGGTAATGGCCCCTCAGAAGGGATTTTTCTTCCATAAAAGTGAGATCCTTTCACACAACCACAAAACCGTAAGCCATGGTAACCATGTTTTGGCATCCGGGCGAAAACATTATTACCAGAACATCGGCTAATTGTAATTAAAAATCGTAATAGCACCGCGGCAATTCCCGTTAGTGTTGTAATAAAGACACTTTTTTTAAAAAAAATCTTTTTTGTTTAAATATGTGTTATATTTTCCTCAGCGAGATACGTAAATACGGGTTTTAATGCTGCAAATTGCACATTAAATCTTCCACTTAGTAAACAAAAGACGGGTCAAATGTGTCTGTTATGCAACAGCACATGGGACCTGGGTTTAGGCTACGTATTTCTCAAAACATGTATTTTAAAATGGCAGCAACAAATGATTGGAGAAGACATCGCAGCTGTAACCAGCCCAGCTCAACACGAAGGCTTAAGCGAAGAACAAGAAGATACGTCGCAATCACAAGGTAGTACGCGGCCCCATGCAACTACGCACGCAGACAAGACAAAAATCATACTGGCAGTTGTCTTTGTTGCGTTGGTTATATACCTAGCTGCGTCATTCTATGTGGCAGCAACTCAACTTTCCGCAGCAGGACTTGCCGTAGTTGGAGCAGTAAATGCCCTAGTAGTAATATGCACCATCATCTGCATGTGCATTTGCGTAGCAGGCAAGGAGGACAGAAGCCTCGAGCGCATCTCTCAAGATCCAATCTTGTCCACTGAAGAAGTATCATTAGGCACCATAGAATGTGACGGGCCTACAGTAGCGGAAAATGCACCGCATCAGGACTTACATAATGGCGGCGCTAGGCCTCTTACAGCGGCAAGCGAAGTTGATACAGCGCACACATCGGCGCCACAGCCTGGCCCGTTTATTCCGGCTGGAGATACTAATAAGAAATCGCCCACTACAAGACCTGTAACTATAACTACTAAGGCCGAGATTACGCCCCCACCCGCACCGCGGCGTTTTGGGTCTCCCAAACACTCAGATATAGGTCCACTGGCACCACAATCCAGCCCACTATCATTCATTTGCAAGCAAACGCCTGCTGAACAACCTGTAGCCGCAACTAATGCGGTTGATGCATTGCCTCCATTGCCACCAGAACGTTCAAAATCCGCTCGGAAGTTGGGTGAGCATTCACCGGCACAACAGCACTTACCGCCTTTGCCAGAAGGAGTGCAACTTTCGTCAAGTAGTGCGCAGCAGCATGGTGCTTCGCGGATACACATCGAATCAAAAATTAAGGCGGGCATTGACGAGCCGTTCACTGCCACTTTACCGCTATTGCCGCGACACACTAGAACTGGCTCACTTTCTGACACTAAATCTCCACTGGCACCACAGCGTTTTGGGTCTCCCAAACACCCAGGTGCAAGTTCAATAGCGCAATGGCCTAGTACTCTGGCATCTACTAGCAAGAAAACTCCCGCTGCAAAGCCTATTGTGAATATGCCTGATGCCGACTTGCCTGCTGATACCGCATCTCCACTTGTGCCACAGTCGGATCCAACCTCTCTGGCATCC
>NZ_AFMS01000060.1 GCF_000215485.1 Anaplasma marginale str. Florida | reverse complement strand
AAAGATGCAGGTTTCCTCAGTGCCGCCGAGAACCTGCTCCAGGCTATTACTACTGATCCCCGAAATTGGGAGCCTGTCGCACCCAAGACTGTCGCGCAACCGTCAAGAGCAAGATAGGGGGGTAAATTATCCCGGCACTGTGCGCAATAATGTTGTGTAGTGCTGCATGTTGTACAGTGGCATGGCCATACATTGCGGCCACAGCAGCTGGCCTCTTGTATGCTCTATGGCCTGGAGGATGGTGACCGGAACTATGAAACGCTGGTGGGGAAGAGAAATAGCCTACTGCCGTCATTTGCCTTGACCACATCATCACTGTCTAGGCTTATTTTGCCCAGGGATATAAGCCGTACTGCCTCAGGGTAGCACACGTGCTCCGCAGCCAGTATTCTGTCCGCGAGGCTTTCTACACTGTCGTTGTTCATGACCGGAACTGCGGCCTGCATTATTATCGGCCCGGCGTCCAGCTCTGGATAAACGTAATGCACAGTACATCCAGCGACTTTAACCCCAGCTCTCAAGGCCTGTTCTTGCGCCCGCATACCTTTGAAAGATGGCAGCAGCGATGGGTGAATATTGATCATCTTGCGATGCCATTTTTGAACGAACCCTCCCTCTAGTATGCTCATAAAACCTGCCAAGCATACCAAATCTACTTTGTGATCCGTCAAAATTTGATCAATTCGCTCAACATCTAAAGGCTTTCTCTCGACAACGAATGAACGTAACCCATAGTCATTCGCGATGGAGAGCCCCGCGGCTTTGGGGTTGTTTGATATTACGCACTCCACAACTGCGGGGAACGTGTTATCCAAACACGCTTGAGCTATTGCTGCCATATTCGACCCCCTACCGGAGATCAGCACACCAAGTCTAAGACGGTCTACAGCTGCCACGACGGCTCACCCGCCTCACTTTTCGTAATACTTCGACACAAACCTGTTGAGCAGCATTACACCGAACCCGGTCGCCCCCTTGGCGGACACAGCAGACCCGTCGTCATCCCAAGCAACGCCAGCAATGTCCAGATGTGCCCAGGGTACGCCATTTACGAAGCGCTGCAGGAATTGTGCGGCGGTTATGCTGTCAGCCCCATGCCCTTTGGTGGAAATATTTTGCACATCTGCCACCGGGGAATCTATCATCTTGTCATAAGCATCCCCCATGGGCATGCGCCAAAGCTTCTCATTAACTTCCTCGCCGGCCTTCGCAAGCTGCTCAGCCAGGGAGTCGCTGTTGGAAAAGAGGCCCGCGTATTGGTTTTCTCCCAGCGCAACAGTTATGGCTCCAGTCAAAGTTGCGAGGTCGACAATGAATTTTGGAGAAAATACTTTTTGTGTGTACCACAGGGCGTCAGCCAGAACCAGCCTCCCTTCCGCGTCTGTATTTAAGACCTCTATGGTCTGTCCGGACATGGAAGTGACAATGTCACCAGGACGCTGTGCGTTCCCACCGACAGCATTCTCAACCAGACCCACCACGCCAACTGCGTTCACCTTTGCTTTTCTCGCAGCCAAAGTCCTCATCAACCCGACAACAACCGCGGAGCCGCCCATGTCATACTTCATGCTCCACATACCCTTAGCAGGTTTGAGCGAGATGCCCCCTGTGTCAAAGGTTACGCCTTTGCCTACGAACGCTAGTGGGGCTCCACCACCAGGTGCCCCCGTGTATTTCATCACGACCAATTTTGATTCTTTAGTGCTGCCCTGGCCAACCCCCAGAAGGGCCATCATGCCCTTTTCCTCCATACGCTTCTCGTCGAGCACTTCTACCTCAACCCCGAGAGGGGCCAGCTCCTTCTGGATTCGCACTGAATATTCTTCCGGGTACAGAACGTTTGAGGGCTCCGATACGAGTGAACGCACGAAAAATACGGACTCTCCCTCCGCTTTCTTGAGTGCGTCGAAAGATTTTTTTGCAGACTCTGCATCCCCAGCAACCAACATGCTGATCTCCTGGACTGTAGAGGCATTGTCGGACTTTTTGCTGTGGAAATATTGGTCAAACTTGAAACTACGCAGGAACGCCCCGTAGGCCACTCTGAGCTCTGAACCACCGGGCGCGACTACTGTAGCGCTTTTTGCCTTGATTTTCTCAAGACTAGAATAGACTGCCCCGCCTAACTCCATAGCCTTGCTTTCCGTTATGGTGTCAGACTCCTTACCCAGGCCCACTACCAGCACCACCCCGCCATCATGAGTCAGAACTATAGGCATGGTGTCAGCGAACTTCCCGGAGAACATGGCCATGTCTTTGATTCTCAATACCGTCTTTCTCTCTTCAGGACGCAGAATCCCACCATCTTCAAGTACGTTGCTACCTTCAAAAACCCCCACAACAAGCACTGCGGTTTTTAGCAAGGTAGAAACACCGGAAGCAAGACCAAGAAACGAAACACTAACCATACGAGCCCCAAACCAAACAAGCACGAGCGCGCGGATTCTAGCACCATTTGCACGGTACTTCAAGAAGTAGATGGTGTATCTACCAACGATGCGAGTACCATAGCACATTTGGCATAAAGCCTAATGCAATGGGGCTGTGAGGTGCGATCTGGCGACTATATATGTATATTGGTTTGTCTGCAGCCGGGAATGTTGAGATCACACGAGAATTTTTGTTATGTATATTGGTTTGTCTGCAGCCGGGAATGTTGAGATCACACGAGAATTTTTGTGAGGTGTTTTGTGCAGAAAGCTTAGCTGCAATCTGTGCCATGCAAATCAGCTCGGTGCGAAAGCCGCGTGAGTGTAGCCAGCCAACAGCACTGCCGATAGTTAGGCGTTTTCGTCCACTGGTTTGCGCCACTCCAGAAACTTGCTGTGATGCTGTGTGGAGTGTATGATTCTGGCGGAGCATATGTGCATTGCCGGCGGGTTTCACGCTGTTGGGATGTGTAGAGAGTTGTTTTTCTTGCGTTAAGCGGTGCTGCGCGGTAATACAGGGTAATCTCTAGTGTTGTGCGTTGCGCGGCGTCGGCTCGGGATGGGTGGTAGCAACACCTGTGATCATTGGGTTTCTTGCGCGGAGTAGGCACGTGCGGTGGGGTTATCGTGCTCTGCTGGGGTTGTTGGTGTGCTATGGGGTTGGTTATGAGAGAGGTGAGGAAGTTGAATAAGTGGTTCGGCGGTGTTTTTGCTGGGTTGGCTGCGTTGTTGGTATGCTTCTCACGTGGAGCTGGTGCGGTTGATCCAGTGATCGTGAATTGTGTAGAAACTCCGGAAATTCACGATGTGAGCGAAATGCCCAATGTTTTTAACCTCTCGAACAATTTGGCGCGCAAGCCGGGGAGCCCAGTGGTTGCCGATGGGGAATTGGTGTACATCGTGGGTAGGGTGACGGATTCAAAATGCCATCCCTTGAGCAACGTCAGCGTGTTCATGTGGCAAGCAGACTCCCGCGGCGTATATAACTCGGGCAGGGTTGCAAGCTCTGGTGAGGCAGCTGGGAGTTCGGGCAAACCTGGCGAGGTGAAGTACGATGAGCACTTTAACGGCTCTGGCAAGGCAACCACAGACAATCTGGGTAACTTTGGCTTTGTTACAATCATGCCAGGTCGGCATATGGGTAGGTCCCCGCGTCTCCACTTCCTGTTAAAGCACCAAGATTTTCCCGAGCTTCAGACCGAGATGTTTTTTGAGGGGCTTGGTGGCTCTGAGGATCCGGGTTTCAGTAGGATTCCCGCATCTATGAGGAAGCTGCTTACTGCACGGCTGGTTGACGAAGGCGGTGAAACCGGGGTTAAGGTGTATGAGTTTAATATGACTTTTGCTGAAAACTTTGGTCCTGCTCAACAAAATGGTAACGATATTAATGCGGCCCCATAACGGCTGTGGAAGGCTCTAAGCTGACCGCGATGTTTGCGCATGATTGATTCGCGATGCGGTTTCGTTGTACACTGGTAGGTGTGTATTCCTAGGGTAATACGTCCGTGAAAGCGTATACAGACGGCTACGACTTAGCCGGAGTCATGGGCCGAGGAGCCAAAAAGGCGTGCGGGCCATTCGGGAAGCAACGTGGAAAGTTTGTGAGCCCGGGTGTGGTTCGCGGTAGCCAGCATGTTGGTGGCTATCCGTCGCTAGGTGTGCCCGTAGATGTTTTTGGTGGCCCGGGTGATGCCTGTGGTCGCGCGGCGCGCAAAATGGCGCCTAGCGTCTATCACAAGCCCAAGAAAAAGACTAAAGGCAAGTTTGCAACAGCTGGCTTCAAGGCGTTTTGCCTGTATGTTCGTGCTACCATGGCCCTTGTAGTTCTCATGACGGCGCCGGTACTGCTATTGTGCGCTCTGTCGAGACCTGTTGCAGGGGCGGAATACACATGGGCCAGAACCGTGCCATACAGCGCCATGAAAAGAGGTGGTAGGGTACGGTTAGGGTTGATGCACCGGATGCTCGGGCCCACAGTCAGGCAAATGTACGCTTATATGCACGTGTTGCTGTTTAACCTTGCGACATTTACCCTGCTTACTTATGCGCTATCGGGTCCGATAGTTGGTGAGCACTTCTCCTTTGGGAAGTCAGTGTTGTGGGCCTTGGCGCCGACTGCAATTATGTTCGCCATCAGCATTGTGTATCACTACGCATCGTGGTACATGAAGCTCAAAGACTCCCTTCCTGCGAGGCGCGCCTTCAGCCTGATATGGCGCGGTGTTGCCAGCGCTCATGATAGGGCTGATGATTCCGCGTTTAACCTGATGTTCAGGGAGCAAATCCGGGATGCCATGAGCATGTCTTCCCTTGCTAGGTGCGATAGGCAGTTGTTGATGGGTATTCCAACCGCCTTGTTTGCTTTGGGGTGCTACGTATACGACAGGCAGAGTGGAGAGGAAGATCTGGCGTTGAACTTCAGAGAAGCTGCTGCAGGTTCCAAGATATGCGGACTGTCTGTGGACACGAAGACCAAATGGGGTCTGTTTAGAGACTAACAGCAAGGCGCTTGCCTGGAGGTTTGTAGAATCCCGGGGCGTGTTCCGCGCGCGCACACAAAAAATATGCTGGATGGGCCGGTGCTTGCTGCCGGGCAATACGTGCTCTGGTTGTTTGCGTTGGTTCTGTATGGTACCATACTGCAGGGTGCCACCTGAGTGCGTGGGGGTCTAATGAATGCCCGTTCCAGAATGGGCAGAGGCGCTCTTTTTGGTTTTACTGAAAATGTGTGCCTCAGTCTATGGAAGAGGGTGTCGCGTACGCTAGCGGACCGCAAATAAGTACTTCGTCCGAGGACGTGTTGAGCCGTACTTGCAACACTATTCCGGATGACGAGGCTAGGGTGTACGATGTGCGGAGCAGGATATACACGGCGTATATGCTGTGTAGCTCCGTGCTGTGTGTGGTGCCTATAATCCCGTATTACATCTCTAAAGAGCTATACAGAAGAGGCAGGATGGTGGGGGCAGCTGTCAGCATGGAGCTGTTTCTATGCCTGCGTTCTGTGCTGGCCATTGAGCTCATATTTGCAAAGGTCCTGCTGATTGCATTCAAAAAATATCCCACCCTGCTGAATGGGTTTTTCATACCTCATCTAGACCTGGCTGTGCTATTTTTGGCCTCCATGTGCACTATTCCTTTGTCTATAATCTCGATGACATGGCGATACTATTGTGTGTATGAAATGGTTAAAAATACACAGTGCGGTGTATGTCACGCGCTTCTAGAACAGAGCTACCTGCGAGATATCGTGTACGGCATGCCGGCGCTTGTTAGCTATAGCGGCTGCAGCGGCCCATTTTTCGCTCATGAGAATGTTCAACGCAAAAAGATCTATGACGGCTATGTTGCGTATGAGGTCTACCTATACTGCACGTCATATTTGTTATTGCTTCCTGCGTGCATGGCCCTGCTATGCAATTACTTTTATCACAAACGAAGAAAGACCGCGATGTCAGTAGTGCGGGCGCTAAGTGCGTTGTCTCACGTTTTGCTGGTCAATATTTTTCTCGTCGCCACAATTGCATATATTGCCTTTTTACAGGTTGGGAGCCCACCATTAATGGGGCTTCGTGGTGATCCAATAAGCATTGCTGCACTTGTGGGAATATTGTCATCCGTTGCAATATTAATGGGAGCGACGGCATTTTGCTGCTACTTGGTTCGCAAGGGGGCGTGCTCTCTTGATCTTGAAGTGCCCGACAATATAGCCCGTTCCGTACTCAAGTTTGGCATACTAACCACGGCGGTTTGCAACATCTGCGAACTGTTTGTGATTAGGGAAGAATTCAGAGATAGCAAAACCGCATACCTGGGGAGCAAATTTGCTTACGAAATTTTCTTCCGCGTGATTACCTCCGTGCTTATGCTTCCCGCATGCCTCGCCCAACTGTCTAGTGAGCTATACGCTGCGGGCAAGAGAAAAGCCTCAGCTATTGCTGACAGGGTGTGTTTATTTTCAGAGATATTGCTCACCAATATCCTAGTTCTTGGTGCCCTGTTTACGGGGGTGTTACACATACCATGCCTCAATAGCGTGGTGAAAAATCCCACGTACGTTGGGTTCCTCGCCGCTCTTGTGGTCTCTAGTGCAATTCTTGTGATAGCGGTGGTGTGTGACGCGCTGTACATCACAAGGAAGTCGGGAGAAGGGGGCATTGGATGGGAAAATGCCGTGCTGTATGATGCGCGCATAGAAAGCAGCCTAGCCAACTTTGGGTTGCTCAACCTTATGGCCCGAGGTACGATAAGCTTGGTTTTGTTTATTCTAGGTAAGGCCGAAAGTAGAGAAACCGACCCTCGGATTGCACACGCGAATTATGATATCAGAATCGGCAGCGCGGCGTCCATACATGATTGTGTGGGTGCCGGCGTTCTACATGGTCGCTAAGTGAAAAGCGGTAGATAACGCCCGTACTACCCGAATCTCAGCTGCAGTGCCGTTTGTATATACCTGTCAGCGCCTGTAACAATACAAAAGTGCCGCCACCTATGTGTAAACTACGGGCTGTAACTGTTTGCTCCGGATTCTGCGCGCGTGGTGGGCGTTTCCTTCCGCCGTATCGCTAGGGCCCCATCCAACACAAATCCCTCTAAGCTATCCCCAGCGCTTACTTTGCCGGAGAGCAGCAACTCTGCCAGCTGGTCTTGTATATTGTGTTGTATGAGACGCTTGAGAGGGCGTGCTCCGTAGGTTACATCATAACCGCGCTCTGCTATCCAGGATTTCGCCTCTGGCAGAAGAGTTATGGTGAGGCCCTTGTCACTAATTATTTTCTGCAGGTAGGACATCTGAACGTCGACTATGCGCCCTATATGTTCTTTGGCTAGCCTGTTGAATATGATGATATCATCAAGCCTATTCAAAAACTCTGGGCGGAAATGCATGTTTAGCACCTCAAGCACCTTCTGGCGCGTGACTTCTGCGCTTTCGCCTGTGGCACCATTTACCAGAATTTCCTGTCCAATGTTTGATGTTAACACCAATATTGTATTTTTGAAGTCTACCAACTTGCCCTTGCTGTCTGTTAGTCTGCCCTCATCAAGGACTTGCAGCAATATGTTAAAGATGTCTGGGTGCGCCTTCTCTATCTCGTCAAACAACACCACCTGATACGGCCTTCGCCTTACCGCTTCTGTCAGCATTCCACCCTGCTCATACCCCACATATCCTGGTGGCGCGCCTATCAGCTTTGCGACCGAATGCTTTTCCATGAACTCAGACATGTCAAACCGCAGCAATGCAGACCTGGAGTCAAACAAAAACTCGCTTAGCGCCTTGGTGAGCTCGGTCTTCCCGACACCTGTTGGGCCTAGGAATAAAAATGACCCCATGGGTTTCTGCGCATCTTGCACTCCCGCTCTAGATCTTCTAACCGCGTTACTCACCGCCCTGACCGCGCTTTCCTGTCCTATAACGCTTTTACCTATTTCTGCCTCCATATTGAGCAGCTTTTCTTTTTCGCTATTCATCACGTTTTCTACGGGAATGCCGGTCCACCGTGAAACTATTGCCGCAATGTCGTTTACTCCTATTTCCTTCCTCAGCATAGTGCCAGCTACTTCTTCATGCTGTTTCAATTCCTGCTCTAGCGATGGTATTACTCCATACATTAGCTCCCCAGCCCGAGATAGGTTGCCAGACCTTTGGGCCTGTTCGAGCTCGATACGCGCCCCGTCGAGCTTCTCAGTCAGCTCCTGCATTTTTGAGATTTTGATCTTTTCAGCCTGCCACTTGCTGTTCAAATCTGCAGCTTCTGAACTCAGCTCATTGAGCTCCGCATTAATAACCGCAAGACGCTGCTGAGACGCCTCGTTTTTTTCGTTTTTCAAAACTTCTGACTCTATCTTGAGTTGCATTATCCTTCGGTCTATGCTGTCTATAATTTCGGGTTTACTGTCTATTTCAATTCTTGCGCGGCTCGCGGCCTCATCTATTAAATCTATGGCTTTGTCTGGCAGGAACCTGTCAGTAATGTAACGGTTAGACAGTGTTGCGGCAGCAACGATTGCGCTGTCGGTGATTCTTATACCATGATGGAGCTCATATTTCTCCTTTAGGCCCCTTAGTATGGAAATTGTATCACCAGTGGTTGGTTCTGCGACGAATACGGGCTGAAATCTTCGCGCGAGTGCGGGGTCTTTTTCTATATGTTCGCGATACTCATCCAGCGTGGTTGCGCCAATACAGCGTATTTCCCCTCTGGCAAGAACAGGCTTTAATATGTTAGATGCATCCATAGAACCGCCTGTTGCTCCCGCCCCTACTAGCATGTGCAACTCATCAATGAATAGTATGATTTTGCCGTTTGAGGCGACTATTTTTGTTATTACGGCCTTCAACCTCTCTTCAAACTCCCCTCTGTACTTCGTTCCGGCTATGAGTGAAGCTAAATCCAGGGCGAGCACTTTCGCGTCACGCAGCCACATAGGAACGTTGCCGGAAATCATAGCCTGAACTAGCCCCTCTACGATTGCGCTCTTCCCCACCCCGGGTTCTCCGATCAATGCTGGGTTGTTTTTAGTCCTGCGGGATAAGACTTGAATCAGCCGCCTAGTTTCGTCACTCCTGCCAATTACCGGATCCATCTTACCTTTTGCGGCCAGTTCGGTCAGATCTTGGGTATACTTTCTCAGTGCGTCAAATTGCTGTTCCGCGTTTTCGCTTTCGGCCCTCACTCCGTCGCGCATTCTTTCGATTAAGGCGTTAAGCTTCTGCGTTGTTACTCCCTCATTTAGCAGCATTCTTGACACGCTGCTTTCCACAACAACAAGAGCCTGCAGAAGCCGCTCTGCCGTTACGTACACATCTTGGTTGCGCTTTGCCAAACTCGCTGCTTCGTCTAAAATCTTTGCCATCTCTCTGGAGAGGCTTAAATGCCCGCTTCCTGAGCCACTTACTACCGGCAGCTTACTCAGCATGGTTGACAGAGCGCCAGTGATCTTGCTCACCTCGGCCCCACATGAGGATATTAAGTTGCCGACCATGTCATTTTCCTCTTCCAGCATTACATTTAGTAGATGCTCTGGAAGCAAAGACTGGTGCCCGGAGGATACCGCGAACATTTGCGCGTTCATTATGAAACCCTTTGCCTTTTCGGTGAACTTGTTTAGATCCATGATGGTTATATGCCTAACTTTTCTGCACATAGATATATGTCATGTTCCACTAAATTTGTATGGAGCTGCAGAAAAAAATGTGAAGGGGCCTATCGATGAAGAATTTTACCCCTGGCCACCGTGTTCGCGGCTGTATAAAGGTGCACTATATTTCTTGTCAAGTGCCTGAATAGGGCTTACCATCCCCACTCATACACTTGTAGGGGTTTTGAAGATTAGGTATGGCTGATCGCTTGCGGGGTAAGGTGGCGTTGATTACTGGTGCCTCGGGTGGAATTGGGGCAGCTGTAGCCAGAAGGCTTGCCAAGGAGGGTGCTAGGGTGGTTTTGGTTGCTCGGAACATGGGCAAGCTGAAAACGCTGTGTGATGAGATACAGGAGTCTGGTGGTGAGGCTATATTGGCTCCTATAGACATACAAGATTATGAGAGCGTGCATAGCTTGGCTCTCTCCGTGAAGAGCAAGTTTGGTTGCCTTGATATTTTAATCTCTGTGGCCGCGTCGCTCGGGGGTCTTGGCCCCGTGCAGGAATACGAACCTGCAGTTTGGAAGGAAGTGATGAATGTGAACCTCTTTGCAAACTGGTACCTCATCAAGCATTTTGACGCCCTTCTCAAGAGTGCCCCGGCTGGCAGGGCAGTGTTTGTGACGTCCGAAGCTGCGAGGTCACTACTTAATTACTCGTATTTTGCGCCGTATGCTGCAAGCAAAGTGGCCCTAGAGGCTATGGTCCAGGTGTATGCAGTGGAGACCAAGCATAGCAAACTATGCGTAAACATTGTGTACCCGTGCAGTATTGACAGCAACATTTACTCTCAGATCTTTTCCGCGCAGAAGCAATCCAAATTACTGGCACCTGATAGCGTCACAGACAAATTTGTGGAGTTGGCGTCCGAGGAGTGCTGCGTTACTGGCCAAATATACGAGCTGACCCAAAACATTGAGGAAGAATAACGCGCTCTCACGTCACCAACTCTGCTGTGCGAGTGTGGCATCGGAAGCAGAGGCGAATCATAAAACAACCGACTAGCTGACTTGCTGCCGGGCCAAGTTTTGTACGTACAGAGGTGCGAGGAGGTTACAAAAAGGGAGTTTTGTTGCATGAAGGGTGACGTACAAGTGGTGTCTTGAACGGAATAACCGCCAACGGCACTCCCGCGTAGCACCGGCTTCGTGCCAAGCATCATGTGCTCTTTAAGACAGGAGAAAATCGGAAAAGCCGTGCCACCACAACTCCACTGTATGCTGCAGAGAGTACAGAGACACCACGTTACACGTGACCGCTTTTATACACGGCTGCATTTTACAGTTCTTTTATGGTTACCAGCATGCACCAATCAAGCTCCGACTCATGGTGCTGACTGCACACCAGCCCGCATGCAGCATTATCGAGGATTTTCACACATGCAGCGCGCTCATGTGGCGAGCACGGCCACCACGGGCAGCCTGCATCAACACTGCTATCCCCCAGGCATTACCCCAGGGGAGACAGGGAAAGAGCGGCCCCCTAGGCGATGCACACGGCACGGCCATCCCGCTCTTCCCAAATATGTGCTTAAAAGGCTGGGTTAGAATCCGCCCATCCCTCCCATGCCTCCGGCTGCTCCGCCACCTGCTGTGTCCTCCTTGCTCGGGACGTCCACAACTACTGCATTCAAGGTCATGAATACAGCTGCGAGTGACACAGCCAAGTCAAACGCGATGCGCACTACCTTCAGAGGGTCCATAACCCCAGAAGCGAACGCGTTGGCGTAGTTCATGGTGTCAACATTGAAGATCAGCTCTTTGTCATTCTGCTTCATAAGGTGCTGGATAACACACGGAGCCTCTTCGGATCCGGAATTTTTGATGATCCTCTTTATTGGAGCACAAACAGCGCGCTTTATGATATTAATACCAAGTTGCTCATCATCATTTTCCCTTTGATGCCGTCCAGAGATGCAAGCGTGTATAGCAGGGCAGCTCCACCACCAGGTACCACGCCTTCCTCAACCGCAGCCCTAGTTGCGTGCAAAGCATCTTCAACCCTATCCTTACGCTCCTTGACTTCAACCTCACTAGAGCCACCAACCTTAAGTACGGCAACCCCACCTGAGAGCTTCGCCAGCCTCTCCTTCAGTTTTTCCTTGTCGTAGTCAGAAGAAGAAACTTCAATCTGAGACTTAATCTGGCTAATTCTGCTGGTAATGCTGTCAGCGTTGCTGTCGACGCTTCCTATGATTGTGGTTGTATCCTTAGTTATGCGCACAGTCTTAGCAGTACCGAGGTCATCCAGAGTGATGTCCTCAACCTTTACTGCGAGCTCGTCGTTTACCACGTATTTCGCACCGGCTATTACAGCAATATCGCCGAGCATGTCCTTCCTTCTGTCGCCGAAACCAGGTGCCTTGACAGCTGCAACCTGCAAGCCTCCGCGAAGCTTGTTGAGCACCAGTGTACTTAATGCTTCACCCTCTACGTCTTCCGCGATGATCAGCAATGGCCTTCCTGACCTAGCGACGTTTTCTAGTACTGGCAGTATGCTTTGTACTAGATTGATTTTCTTTTCAGTTAGGAATATGTACGGATTCTCGAACTCCACCAGCATCTTCTCAGCGTTGGTGACGAAGTAAGGGGAGAGATATCCGCGGTCAAACTGCATACCGTCAGTCCTTTCGACCTCAAGGTCCTTGAACCCCTTGCTTTCCTCAACCGTTATTACCCCGTCTTTGCCAACTTCCCTTACGCACTGTGCTATCTTGCCACCTATGTTTTTATCTCCGTTGGCAGATATAGTAGCAACCTGTGCAATCTCATCTTCAGACGCCACTTCACGCTTCATTGATAGCAAAGCTGTGAGAACAGCCTCCTTGGCCTTCAAGATCCCGTTTTTTATGCTTATGGTATCAGCGCCAGCGGCCTTGGCTCTGGACACTTCCTCAATAACTTTTGCAGTCAGTATGGAGCATGTGGTAGTCCCGTCACCAACCTTATCGTTACACTGAGACGCGCTCTGAGTAATTATGTTCGCGATAGCGACTGCCAAAGGTTCCTCGGGCTTTATGCTCTTCATGACTTTGTATCCATCCTTTGTGATCTCCGGGGACCCATAGGGCTTGCTAATAGCAACGGTAAGCCCCTTTGGGCCGGCAGTGCAACCAACAGCATCCTCCAGAATGCGCACCACCTCCCTTATGGACTTATCTAACGCCTCGCCCGTAACAACAACATTCGCCATTTGTAACCTCCTAAATCAAACTTAACAAACCAAACCTGCGTACCGGACTACGCCTCCTTAGCGATTATGTCGCTCTCTTTCATGACTATGAACTTCTTTCCTTCGAGCTCTACCTCGTTTCCGGCCCATTGACGATAGTAAACTACATCACCAGCCCTGACCGACATGGGTGTAACCTTGCCTTCGCTGTTCAAAGCACCGGGCCCTACAGACACGACCTTGCCCCTGGTCGGCTTTTTCTTAGCCGAATCTGGAAGCTGTATGGGAGAATTTCCTCCACTATCTTCCAAAGCCTCAACCAAAACATTATCATGCAACATAGCTAGATTCATAACTATCCTCCGAACATTTTTTGTGACTGATCGCGTCACGATAACTCTGGCGGTTATATAGGAGCCGAAAAATTGAATTTCAAGAGTGGTGGGACACGATTGGTAATTTTTTTTTTAGTTTTTACTAGCTTGAGGCGCTGTTGGCTTGCATGTTCTTTCACAATGCGTAGGATTTCCCCAAATGGTTTTAGTTTATTTCTTAACTAATTTGGAGCAATGAGATGCGAGACAGTTCAAAATGCGAGCAGCTCAAATTCGGGCACAGGGCGAGGCTCAGAGAAAGGCTGATATCTGGTGAAGGGGTCGGACTGCTCGACTATGAAATTCTGGAATTGATTTTATGCTCTGCTCGCAGTCGCGTGGACCTAAAACCTATTGCTAAGCAACTTATCGCGGAGTTTGGTACTCTTTCGAAGGTGATATACGCAGATGTGGCAAAGCTGAAGAGAGTGAAGGGAGTTGGTGAATCTTCAGTTGCCGCAATATTGTGTGTGCGAGAGGCGGTGATACGCACGCTAAAAGGCGAAATGAAATATGGCGTGGTAGTGAATGAGTGGCAGAAGTTATTGGATTATTTGCGAGTCAAAATAGGAAACTCAAGCGTGGAAAACCTGTGCGTTTTGTACCTCAATAAGAAATATCGCATAATCGCAGATGAAATACAAAATACTGGCACTATAGATGAGACTCCTTTATACGTGCGCGAGGTTGTAAAAAAGTCGCTTTTGCATGATGCCTCATACATCGTAGTGTCGCACAATCACCCAAGTGGTGATCCCAAGCCATCCAAGGCGGATATACACATTACCAATAGGTTGCAAGAGGCTTGCTGTAGCATGAACATAGTGCTGGTGGACCATGTGATTATTACACCAAAAAGGCACTATAGCTTCAAAACCAACGGCCTGTTATAAGCCTACCATTCGGGCGCATTTTCATAATGCCTACGGAGGGTTGACTTACACCATTTTGTGTTGTAGAGTCGCACCCCTCAACGTGGTGCTGTGAGTTTGCTTGGTTTCCCTGTGGAGTGGCGCGTTTCTGACGGAATGGTCGACTATAAAGCAGCTTTGGATTTTATGACCTCCAGAGTTGATGGTATTTTGGAGGGCAGAGAATCGGAGATGGTCTGGCTGTTGGAGCACCCTTCAGTATATACTGCTGGTGTCAGTGCGAAGGATGGAGAGTTGCTTTCTGAGAACAAGTTTCAAGTTGTACGCACCACCCGTGGCGGGAAATATTCATACCACGGCCCCGGGCAGCGGGTGGTTTATGTGATGTTGCATTTAGGGCGCAGGGACAAGCGTGACGTAAGATTATATGTACGTAACCTTGGGCTGTGGGTAGTTGGCACACTGGCGGAGTTTGGCATTGATAGCCATTTTGATGACGACAACACGGGTGTATGGGTGCAGTATAGTAGGCAAGCGAAGAAAATAGCCGCTTTTGGAATAGCAATCCGCCGTTGGGTGACTTACCATGGGTTTTCGGTGAACATTAGCACAGATCTTGGCTGCTACTCAGGCATCGTGCCCTGCGGCATAGCCGGTTCTCACGTCACGTCGCTTCAGGATTTGGGGGTTACCGTGCCCTTTGAAGAGTTCGATGCCGTGCTGCAGCAAAAGTTCGACACTATCTTCTTGCAATAGGTTTTATATGTACGCACTCAACTATATGGTGTTGTCGTGAATATTTTTGGTACAGACGGGGTTAGAGGTAGGGCTAATGTATACCCCATGGACCCAATAACCGTACTTAGGCTTGGGATGGCCATAGGGCTTGAAGCCAGAAAGGTTGGAACTCAAGTGGTTTTGGGCAAGGATACTAGAATTTCGGGATATATGGTAGAGTCCGCATTGGTTTCTGGGCTGGTTGCCATGGGCGTCAACGTGGGCCTATTGGGGCCAATGCCCACTGCGGCCATAGCTACGCTTGTCAGAAACCTACGTGCCAGCATGGGCGTTGTGATTTCCGCTTCACACAACTCGTATTTGGATAATGGAGTGAAGATATTCGACAGCGAGGGGATAAAAATACCCCTGGAGCTGGAAGAAGTGCTCGAATCTAACGTGCGTGCCGAGCTAAGCAGCGACCTTGCCCAAGTACGTGGTATGGGTAAGGTGTATAGGATAGCTGGTGCGGTTGGGAGATACATAGAGTTTGTGAAAGGCACATTTCCTAAAAGGCTGAAGCTGTCTGGCATGAAGATAGTGGTGGATTGCGCGAACGGCGCCGCATACCACATAGGTGGCGAAGTATTCTGGGAATTAGGGGCAGATGTGGTGGTTATTGGAAACAAGCCTGATGGGCTAAACATAAACCACAATTGTGGGTCTTTACATCCTGAGGGTATGGTACAAAAAGTATTGGAAGAGGGGGCAGATATTGGCATTGCCCTGGACGGAGACGCTGATCGCGTTGTTGTGTGTGATGAAAAGGGCAGACTCGTTGATGGAGATCAGGTAATAGCGTCAATCATGCGGCACTTGCGCGCGACCAAGTCTATTACCGACGCAGCGGTGACTACTATGTCGAGTAAGTCAATAGATAGCTATGCTAGAGAGCTGGGCGTGAGGCTGCACAGGTCGGAAGTGGGTGATCGTCACCTTGTGGACACAATGCGACAACACTCGTGTAGCGTTGGAGGAGAGAAGTCTGGACACATTATTTTGTGGGAGCATTCCACAACTAGCGACAGCCTGGTCGCCGCGCTGCAAATTTTGTCAATAATGCTTTTGGAGAATAAAAGCGCGAGTTCAATATTTGGTGATTTTGTTCCAATGCCTAGAGTGCATAGGGATATACCCTATAGTATGGAGTTTGATCACATAGCGCGGCTGATAGGGCCTACTTTGTCAGATGTAGAACAAGCGCTGGGGAGAGTAAATGGCAGGGTAATATTTAGAAGGTCTGGAACTGAGCGGCTTATAAGATGTGTGATCGAGGGAGAAGATCCCAAGTTGGTGGCATTGGTTGCGGACGAGCTTTCCATAAAACTGCGCGAGTTGGGCGTGGAAAACGGTGTTGAGCCAGAAATGCAGTAATGTGTGATATCCAAGCCGGCGGCCGCAACTCATTCAGGCACTCGGTAGTGCAACAGTGTTTGTACGCAAGCTGTGTAGCCACTCCTTTTTTGAAAATGGTGCCGAGAGCGATGCGATTGTGATATAGCGATCAGGAAGCCAGGTATACGGTTTTTCCGGCGACAACAGTCCGCAGCGCCTTACCTTTTACGGTCCTGCCGTGAAACGGCGAATTCTTAGACTTGCTAGCAAATTTGGTTGTGTCTACAGTCCACTCATGGTCCAAATCAACCAAAACCAAATCCGCCACCAGGCCCTTAGCTATTCTGCCTCTTGGGATTTTTACTATATCCGACGGCTTGTCAGTTAGCTTAGACAAAACCTCCAGCAGGCCCATTTTCCCGCTATGATACAACTCCAAAGAGAGTGGCAACATGGTCTCCAAGCCAACTACACCAAATGCACAACTGGAAATTGGTAGCGCTTTGTCCTGGCACGAGTGAGGCGCGTGGTCTGTTGCAATGCAGTCTATCGTGCCATCTACAAGCCCCTCGACCATGCACAGACGATCCTCCTCGGTTCTAAGTGGGGGGTTCATCTTGGCCATGGTCCCGTGCTCTCTGACTGCATCTTCGGTCAAAGCAAAATGGTGAGGAGTAACTTCGCACGTGACTGGCAGACCCTCATTTTTTGCGGAACGAATCAAATCGATAGCCTTTTTCGTGGACACGTGCAGCACGTGATACCGCGCGCCAGGGACCTCGCGCAGCAGCTCTATATCGCGACCCACCATGATGCTCTCAGAAAGGTCAGAAATCCCCTTCAGACCGAGTTCCTGTGAGACCTTCCCCTCGTTAATACACCCACCGTCAGAAAGGTGGCAGTCCTCCGCGTGTTGGGCAACTACAACACCCAGGGTGCTTGCGCATTCGAAGGCACGTTTCATGGATAGTGCATTCATCACGGGCGACCCGTCGTCTGTAAATCCCAGAGCGCCAGCTTCCTTCAGAGCGCGCATATCGCACAATGATCCGCACGGTTTTGTTATTGAGCCATAAAACTCTATGTTGACGCAAGAGCTTTCCAACGCCCTCATCTTCAGGTACTTTGCAACCATGACGCTGTCTATGTGCGGGGATGTATTAGGCTGACACACCACCGTAGTTACCCCACCAGCGGCCGCAGACCTACTTCCTGTATCGATAGTTTCTTTATGCTCGCCACCGGGCTCTCTGAGATGCACATGGATGTCTACTATTCCTGGCATCAAAACACGCCCGCCACAATCGATTACTTCGTTTGCGCTTGATTGAAAATCGTCAGCTTTGTGCTCACCAAAGCCAAAATGGGAAATTTCCCTCCCCCGAGTTACAACGTACCCAGGTGCGTCTGTGTTGGACCCGGGGTCAATAACCCGCGCGTTCACATATGCGATGACGTAATCCGGGCGCTGGCCGCCACCAAGCAACTCCCAAGATTGATTTGCATACATGTCCGCAACACCCACAACACCCACCTAGCTTATGTGTAATTCGTTAAAATAGTCAACAATATTTTTCGCAAGCAGATTGGCCACTTCCTGCTTTGTCATGACCGGATAGTGCTGCACAACATCCCTGGTTACAATGGATATTTTGTTGCGATCGCTACCCATGGTTTGCTCTTCCTCTGCCACGTATTGGTGGTTTGCAACTACCCAATCGCAGCCCTTGTAGGCCAATTTCTCTTTTGCTGATTCTATCAAATTTTCGGACTCTAGACAGAACCCAATCACGAGCTTGGGCCTCTTTTTTGATATGCTGATACACCTTACAATGTCCGGGCTGTGCATCAAGCTAACAGCATCAACGGAGCGCTTCTTGAGCTTGCTTGGATGTCTGTATGGCACCCAATCTGTAACCGCTGCCGTGCATATTGCAACATCCACGGGCAATAAGTCTAAGCAGGTTTCCAGCAGCTGTGCGGAAGTTTCAACCTGCAAAACCTCGTACAGGTTGTGATTAGGCGTTATACTGACGGGGCAGGATACCAGCTTAACGTCCCAACCCATCAGCCCCATACACTCTGCAATAGCGTATCCCTGCTTTCCGGAGGAGCCGCTGCTTATGTAGCGGACGGGATCTATATACTCTCTGGTAGACCCCGCTGTAATGAGCACACTGCGCACTGGCCACCTATTCCGACTAAACGTGTGGGAATAGTAACGTTACTGACCAAGTCTTGCAAAACATATGTAGATTTTAGTGAATTTACCTGGCACTCATGTTACAGAGTTGGTTGTAGACGAGGTTTGGAAGTCTGTTATAATGCGGCGTTGTTAGCTTCAGGAGTCTGTTATGGGGGTGAGGATTGAGTCTGACAGCATGGGTAACATTGAGGTGCCGGCTGAACGCTATTGGGGTGCACAAACACAGCGCTCCATGATGAATTTTGCAATTGGAGAGGAAAAAATGCCCCGGCCCTTGATATGGGCGTTGGGTGTGGTGAAGCTGGCGGCTGCCCGGGTAAACGCTAGAAAAGGAAGCATAGAAAAGTCTGTGGGAGAGGCAATTTGTGCTGCTGCGCAGGAAGTTATAGATGGCAAGATGGATGGGGAATTTCCCCTGGTGGTGTGGCAGACTGGTTCTGGCACCCAAACCAACATGAACGCCAACGAAGTAATAGCAAACCGGGCCATAGAGATACTGGGGGGGAAAGTTGGTAGCAAGTCTCCCGTACACCCGAATGACCATGTCAACCACTCTCAATCTTCAAATGATGTATTTCCCACTGCCATGCACATTGCTACCGTGGCCGAGGTAGAACGGCGCTTACTGCCCGCGCTGGAGGCACTTCGCGGCGCGTTGGAGGCGAAAGTTGTGGCATTTTCAGACATAGTAAAAACGGGTCGCACCCACCTCCAGGATGCAGTACCTCTCACGCTTGGTCAGGAGTTTTCGGGGTACGAATGCCAAGTGAGAAAGGGAATAGAAAGAGTCAAGTCCTCAATGGTGGATGTTTATCAGCTTGCACAGGGGGGTACAGGTGTTGGCACGGGTTTGAACACCAAGAAAGGCTTTGCTGAAGAGTTTGCAAAAGAGGTTGCGGGCATCACCGGTATGAAGTTTATAACCGCGGAGAACAAATTCGAGGCGCTTGCTACGCATGATGCCATGGTACAACTAAGCGGCGCGCTCAATACGCTTGCCGTCAGTTGCATGAAAATAGCGAATGACATCCGGCTGCTTGCATCTGGGCCCAGGTGCGGAATAGGGGAGATCATCCTTCCCGCGAATGAGCCTGGGTCGTCAATCATGCCGGGTAAGGTGAACCCGACGCAGTGCGAAGCACTCACCATGGTTTGCGCGCAGGTTATGGGGAATCACGTTGCAGTTTCTGTAGGGGGGTCCAACGGACACCTTGAGCTGAACGTATTCAAGCCTATGATTGCGTATAACGTTCTAAACTCTGTCCGATTGTTGGCAGATGCTTGTGAGAGCTTTGCGACAAAATGCGTAAGCGGCATAGAGGCCGATAAAGAACGTATAGCCGTCATGCTGGGGCAGTCTCTCATGCTGGTTACTGCGCTAAACAGGCATATAGGTTATGACAACGCCGCAAAGATCTCCAAGTTTGCGTTTGAGAATCGTGTGACGCTTAAGGATGCGGCTGCAAAATTGGGTTTAGTAGACGGGGCGGAGTTTGACGCGATAGTTGATCCCAGGAAGATGGTCTCTCCTGACTGAATATAGTGGCCTGTTTTATGGTGGTGGGGCGCGTGTGGCTGGCGTCTTAGCCCCAACAGGAGAAGCGCGGACCGCTGCGCGCTGGCTGATACCGCAAGTTTGTAATTGACCGCACCTTAGCTACGTGTTACCATCGGGGTCCTAGTTGTGTCAGTGGCGTTTTTATGTCTGGTGAAGACGAATATAAGGAAATTATTAGGCAATGCATAGGGAGCGTTAAGGAGGTCTTCGGCGAGGGCCGCTTCGATGACGTGGTTGCCTCCATAATGAAAATGCAGGAGAAGGTTCTAGCTTCAAGCATGAAAGACGGTGATCCCGTGGGTCAGATAGCTGCTGACGGTGTTGGTAACGAGCTATATGACCGCATAGCTGATCGTTTGGAAGAGCGCGTGTCTCAGAAGATTTCGGAAGATCTCAGGATTATTAAGAAGAGGCTTCTGAGGCTAGAGAGGGTAGTGCTGGGTGGCGGTTCTGTCTCTGGCGATGCTGCGGCGCATCAGGTTTCTGGCAACCAGCCGTCTCAGCAAAATTCTTCTGCCGCTGCTGAAGGTGGGTGATCGTCTCAGTTTTAT
>NZ_AFMS01000061.1 GCF_000215485.1 Anaplasma marginale str. Florida | reverse complement strand
CCCTCATTTGCGGCAGAGAATATGTCAAGTTTCGTGGGGTTGAGCCTGGGTGCCAGGTCTTACTTCTCTGAACTTGGGCGCGGACTTGCTGACTTTGCGGCGCATTGTCGCGAGTTAAAATACATGTTAGCATCGCTCATGGTTTACCAAATGGCGCCGCTATTAGGCATCGGAGGTTTGCAGTCATTGTTTGACCACTACTCAAGATTTGCTGAAAGTGCCATGCGGCCGTTGGGCATCAAATCCGCGTATGACTTCTTTGCCGGGACGTACTACGCTGAGCAGTTTTTGTCCTTCTTTTGGAGTAGTGTTTTTTTCTGGGATATCATAGTAGCCTCAGAGGCATTCTTCCAAGCAGTGCTTCTATCCGAAGCTTCGGAAGTATCGGAGATTTTCCGCACGATGGATCACCATATTTACCTAGAATCATTTTTTCACAGAAGTTATGCGCTCGATGAAGTAAAATCCGCGCTGAACGGCCTTGGGGATTTGGTTTGTACCATTTTGCAAGTACACCAGATCAGGGCGATGCTTAGAAGTGCAAGGGCTGCCAATAGGATGCATGGTAGCCTGGAAAACTTTATGCGGCACGAAGAGATGTCGGGTGCTGTGTGCCGTTATAGCGAACACGCGCAGCGGTATTCAGGTCATGAAAAAAACGTCGGCACACGTGACTCTAGTGTGATCAGTGCCTCACTACAGTGCACTGAAGTTGTTAGTGTGCCACGTGCTGCGCCGCGCTGTTTATAGTATGACGCCCATTACGGCGTAAACCCGGCGGCAATAGGTGCATATACTGAATGTAAATTGCAGTATAGCGTCGGATTAGGTAGACTAAGCGCGTGCGACTGCGGCAATGTACGCTTTTTACAATATTGCTGTGCTGTTATGTGGCAATTATGGCACACGCGTCTTCGTGTGCGCGCCCACAGTTGAGGGAACGGAGAGCGGATACAGTGATTTTTTACTGCATGGGGTTACAATCCCGCCTTCGCAAGTCAATATCAATTACCTGAGAGGTTTTATGCTTGATGACACGTACGTCACTGACAAGCTCAATGAGGGGGATGACGGCAGTCTCAGGGCGTGGGGAAAAATTAGGTTGGAAGACCTAAGTGCGGAGGAGTATGTACAGGAACTTGCGAAACAATTCAAAGAATTTGCGCAAAATGCGCAGCGGCCCAAGGAAGCGGAGACATCACAGGACCATGAAGCTGAAGTAGCGGAGAGTAGCCCACAACTTGCCAATATCGCCCTTCCCGGTGATGAAGGTTTTGAAGTTAATCGGTCGTTCCTAAAGGTGTTGCTGGCGTTTGTGGAGGACTTTTTACAGAAGGTTTCTTTCTCCAGATACAACAGAGCATGGACAACGGCCTTATACTTTGCGGGAGAAGCGCAGAAGGAGAGTGCTCACAGAGGCGCTAATGGCCTTTCTGAGGAGGCTTGTGGACAGGAGGGTATCA
>NZ_AFMS01000062.1 GCF_000215485.1 Anaplasma marginale str. Florida | reverse complement strand
AAAGAAAATCTGTACATATTATGTTGCGGAACCTGCGGTAGCTCACAGTATTGCGCCGTCCAGCCACGCTACGGTCTGCCACACTAAGTATGCAGCAGACATCCCTAATGTATGAAGAAAAATTGATTTGAAGATCACACAGAACCAAATCTCGGCTGACATTTCCGCGCTCCAAGAGTGCTTTTTTCCAAGCTCGCAAAGTAATCACACAATCCATAAGGGCAATTATGCAACTCTTCTCGATCTTTGTGTCCGAAATTATAGTTTCGTGCCGCTCCACGATACCGGTAAGATCGTACGCATCCATGGCGGAAAGCGCCCAGCGTAAAGCCGCTATTTTTTCGTTGAGCTCCTGTAGAGTAATTGACTCTCCATGGTCACGCGCCGTATTAATAACGTCCAATGCATCTCTATGGCTTCTGATTGCTTGCACAACAGCAGGAGCGCCACGGTTGCGATGTATCAGCCGCAATGTCTGTAAATTCGCTGCGGTAATTTTGTCATACACCTCCCTCCTCGCGGCATAAGAATTGAGTATGTTTGCAACACTTGAACCTTCCCTAACAACGATGCTTAGCTCCTCTTGGTAATTGTTGAGCAAAAAGAAAAACTCTTTTCGCAGTTGCAAATAGCTCCTATCAAAAACCGTACTCTGGGGCAAATCTAGGGCCTCGCGAAACCTACGGAGCATAAGTCTAACGTCAGGTTTGCATCCGTACAGTTCCTCCCCAACAGTGGCTGATAGCAACCTAAATGCGTCTGGCAGATCCCGGCATTCGGTCAATACAGTCTCCGACAGCATTTGTAGACCAATGACCTGCCGAACTTCCGTACCATCGCACCCACGCACCTGTTCTGGCGCGTTGTTATCGGGTATATCAAAAGCGTTTGTACGCTCCACGTTCCCGTGCAATAATTTTTCTACCAACAGCCAGAAAGCATCCTTCAGCCCGTACAGATTTAAATTCTCGCAAGCGCTAATAATAGCCACAAGCAGGAAATTACACGCATCATGAAGTTTTCCAAAAATGAACCTGGTCACAGTGGAGAGCAGCCCACACAGCAGGATGAAATCTAATACTCTGATGATCAGCCCCGCAATGTTGACAACAAGAAACACGAACCGCTCCACTACGGTGTCTATCCCTACTATGGCCACGGTGATATCAAATACTGATCTGAACACGTCTAGCGCCCCCCTGACCAAAACCCCGGGGATGATTCCAAAATGGTCAAGTATTTGCCCGACTACCGCAATTATTGAGCACAGAATCATCAAAAGGCCCAGCACTAGATACCACACCCACCTGCACTTCCTTATGGGGAATGTGGCCCGCTCCAAAAAGCCTGGGATGTTATGCTCAATCCTGAATAACCTCCCCAACATTTCCGCTTCGTAGTCACTTTCCACAAACCTGTATTCAAAATCTTCAATGTGCAATCCACGGCATATGGTCCGGGAAAATTCTGTGAATGGCACCATCATATTTTTGGCATAAAACTTGCTTTTAATGCCTTTACCTACGTAACCCGAGGAGGTTCTGTAGTTTGCTGGGTTTACCCATGGCAACCAAAACGAGTGGAATGGCAGCCAGCATGATACCTTATAGGCATACTGCGCAAAACTCAGACCCCTGCTGTAATTGACGCCTTTGATCTGCCCACGCCCACAATCTTTGGCAATCTCGCGCAAAAGCGCCAGTGCCGCGTCGTTGGTGCATCCATCGCTAAAAATTGTTTCAAGAAGCTTGCCGCATTCCCCATGAACGTCGGCATATTCAAACTCGCACAAAAAGTCACACAACCTGTGAGACTTTAAATGCCGGAAAAGTAATTCGTTTCTGAGGCAAATGTTTACTTCCCACGAGCCACTATCCGAACGCGAAAAAAGCCGCGATACAACATCGGGGTCAAGCAACGGCTCTAACCCAGGTGCGCTGCCAGCAACGGGCCTGTAGTTTTGAAGCATGTGCTCCGACGAAGCATGTCCTCCGCTAATGAGCGCGCAGCTCGTCTCGCTAAACATCGACACCCAGCGATTTATATGCTCTGATATCTCCGAGACTTCTTTGCGTGTAAACCTCACAATTGCATCCCTATAAATGGTATGCCCAACGGAGAAAAAGTCGTGGATGGCTAGAAGCCGGCCAATATCACCAGTAATGTGCCCGCAGGTCTCCTTTAAGAAAAACAGCAAATCCTCTTCAGTCCAAGATCCTTCATTTGCCTGCAGACAGGTTATCATCGCTCCAACAATCGCATCCATGCCCCTAAAATATTGCTGGGCTTGCAATACCCCCAGTGAGTTCAACCTCTGAAAAAAGGAGGGGTTTTCCAATAGAAATTGCACCTGCTTCAAACTCAGAATCGCCTTTCGGATCTCTACAGTAGCGTGTCCGCTTGCATTTTGAGCGGACGCACAGCGTGACCAGGCGCAATCGAAATTTTCCTGCAGCGCGCGGGCAAGGCACCTTTCCTGGCGCAAAAAAAGCCGATGCTCAACGTGGGATTTGACTAGGCTATCACCAATGATTTCTTGCACGATGATGAAAAAATCTTCGCAGGCAATCTTTATGGCTCTGTCATCCCCAACCGGGGCTCTGATTACACAAGTTGCTGACGCCAAAAACCTCCTCAGACATTCCTCAGCGGAGTCGTTGTTTGGTGTCGCCTCGCCGCAATCGAGCCGTCGTAATCTCATAAGTGCAGCTTCAAACAACAGGCTGTCCATCCCTTCCTGGGCGCCTTTTTTGAGCCTCAAGACATAACACCACTCCTCGTCAGAAAAGGAAAAATGTTCCCGGAGTAGCGCGGGGTTCGGAAAGCAAAGCCGGCTGCGCGAGCCCATAGACAGCACGTCGGGCAGCCTACCTGGGTATGTACCCCTGATGTAGTTGATGCACTGTTGGAACTTGCCTCCACCAGCGCGCATATCATGTATATAGCGGTCATGTATATGCGAATATAGGTTTGCCCCATATTCTTGGAAGATGTCAGTCGCTTCCAGCAGTAAGTACGTTACCAGTCTGGTGTGATACTCGTCACCACCTGCTGCCGCCCTAACTGGATTGTGTATAGCTTGCCTGAACTTTATAACGTCTGAACGCTTGAACCTTACAGAACACTCCTCTGGCGTTCTCGTGTAAACTTCCCCCGGCAGGGTGGCAAGAAGGGCACAAAGTCTGCTGTCAGGTTTGCAGTCAACCTTAAAGTGAAAAGCACCATCACGCACCGGAGGGCCGGTAGCAACTCTCGCCACAGCCTTTGATAGAAATCCTATGGTACTTCTTCTCCTCGGCTTTCCTATCAGCACTGACAACTATCCCCAACGATTAGCAAAGCAAGCAAGGTTGCCGAGTAACACACTACAACAGGTCCACACCCACCCGCAATGCCTGACCATCAGAAAACTATTTGCTGCCTACAAACTTGATAATAACATCTCCTGCCACAACACTTCCACCACTAGTACACAAGACTTCCGCGACCCTTGCCTGAACCTCCGAACATATCAAATTTTCCATCTTCATGGCCTCAATCACAAGCAACGGCTGCCCCACACTTACTTCATCTCCGGGTTTCACATAAACGTTCACAACCATCCCCGCTATTGGGGAAACTACAACATCGGAGGACGCCCCATCATTCGTAACCTCTGGCATGAACTGCAGCAGATTGTCTGCATTTGCTCTGTGTACAGAACACAAAGCCTCGACTGCCATGTATTTTAGCGCATACCGGCTTGAGCTCGCGCGGACTTTAACCCAGTAAGAGGCATCACCCACAAATATTTCTAGCATTTTGTAATTCCCATGCCACGTACCAGATAGTACGACGCTTCCTTTTTTATCGTCCAGTACGACAAAAATTTTCCCTTCCGAGCACCGCACATGAAACCTGTATTTAGAATCACCCACGTGCACAGACAACTCTTCGCTCTCTAGCGCCTTTCCGTAATTTCTGGATTCATCTTCCAAATATATGTACAGCGCAGCAAACGCCAAAATTTCCGCGAACTCGGGAGTTAGTGGATCACCCTTGAATCCAGACCTATAAAACTGTGAAACAAACCCAGTGTTTATGTTTCCAGAAATAAAATTAGAATGGCCAAATACCGAAAGCAGGAAGTCAACATTATTCGCCACACCTTCGATGTAGAACCTGTTGAGAGCCTCCCGCATAACCTTAATTGCCTTTTGTCTGGTCCCCCCATGAGACACAACCTTGGCAATCATGGGGTCGTAGAACATGCTAACATTCGCGCCCTCTGCAACCCCGCTGTCTATCCGAAGGTTTTCGCTAACGGGGGGTTCGGAATAGTATGTTATACGCCCGCTGGAAGGCAAAAACCCCTTTTTTGGGTCTTCAGCATATATTCTGGCCTCTATTGCTGACCCAGAAAACCGCACATCGTTTTGAGAGAAGCTAAGCT
>NZ_AFMS01000063.1 GCF_000215485.1 Anaplasma marginale str. Florida | reverse complement strand
ATGAACTGTACCGTGTATCCGGCTGTTTTTCTTCCCTGGTTATGTTGGCAACGATGAGTCTGCGGTTCCGAGAATAGTTATTTGTGTAATTGGTGAAATATATGCCGGATCAAGCTTCTCTGAGCCTGTTGGGCGACGACACAGGCGGTATAGGTTATACGTTGTTGAACGAAACTGATGACGAAACTGGTATTGATACTCCACGAAGGGGAGTGCGAGAAGTAATCGTTCTGGCGCTGTTGTTTGTTGTTGCGGTTGTGAGTGCAGTGATGTCAGTTGTGTACTCCGCCAATCCGACGGCGTTAGCAGCCCTCATACCAATCGCAGTTGTTTTTGCTTTGGCATTCATTGGTGTTGCTGTTCGGTATGCTATTTCACTTAGAGCTAGCGCTGCACATACTGAGGACCAACAGAGGGACGCATCGCCAGAAAGATCACAACAGCCTGCACAAGCACATCAGCCCACACAAGAAGTTGCGCAGCAGCCGCGCAGCACACCGGAGGAAGTACCACATCGCGGTGAAACGGCCTCCGACGCTGATGTTGCACCTACTCGTTCC
>NZ_AFMS01000064.1 GCF_000215485.1 Anaplasma marginale str. Florida | reverse complement strand
AACAAGCATATAGGCGTTCTGCGTCGATATTTGTCAATGTGTATTGGCGCTTAGCATCGGTGCACATATACTCAGGGAACTCGAACGGCGAGTGCTTCTCAGCTGGCTGGGCTTTGCCAGATAAATCCTACAGCGCAAAATGATTAGTGCGGGTATTTCGGCCTTGACGGCGTTGGATACTGATCCTAGATGCCTTTATTCTGCAGTTTTGTCACGACAGCCAAGCAAGATAGCGGCCTCAATCTGGGTACGCACTCTTCTTTCGTAGACATTTTTATAATATTAAACTAAAAGTTGAGCTTAGGAAGATAAGCACCTAATCTTCAGGTTTATCATGCTTCTCGCGTTCTTGGTATGACAGACATTATGGCAGTTGCCAGCGCCAAGCTGGCAGCCCAAGCTCTTATCAATCTATTCGTATTGTGTTGGGTGCACGAACTCGCGGATGCGCTTGCCCCGGTTAGCCGCCGGCTCGGACACATACAACGTGGATACCCACTTGGCGGTTGTGGCTAAGGAGGGATTCGAACCCCCGACCCGGAGATTATGATGCTCCTGCTCTACCCCTGAGCTACCTAGCCCGAGGACAACGGGATATCACATCTTGCGCCGTGTTGCAACCTGCATATTTAGACACATCTGCCCGGTGGGTGAGGGGATGGTTTTTGATATGCAAATTGTTAACGGTTTTCATTTACCATATTTGGGTGTCCCTACCCCTGCAAACTTGTGGCCGTCCGTTACTCCGGTCTACCACTCCGAGAAATACGCGCCATTGCAGGGCTTAAACTCACAGGCGGGCGCGCACACCGCTGTACCGGCTCATCAGCAGCCGTGGTCCAGTATAGAAGCACAACGAGTCAAATGAGTCACAGGAGTTAAAGTACACTTTTGAGTTATGCCGCACACGCACAAAAGGGATACGACATTTACTATGCTCATTCAGAAGGAAGAATGTAAGTCCTCCTCCAACCGGTTA
>NZ_AFMS01000065.1 GCF_000215485.1 Anaplasma marginale str. Florida | reverse complement strand
AACTGTTTTTGAGTCGTACCCTAGATGTTCCCCCGGCACTATGTTGTGACACCTGCTGCTGTGTAACAGCGGGTGCCGCCCTCTTGTCTCTTTGTTGCTGACTCATTACCATATGCGCAACGAGGTGCCTGTGTACTCTACAGGAAGGCATATGGCGTTTTAAGGAAAAGCGCCTCACACGCCCGCCAGACAGCAGGCATGGTAAAACAACGTTAATGTATGGGGGACCGACAACCGTGAATTGCGGCACGCGCGGTTTCTTGGGTGGAGCAGCTTAGCCCTGTGCAACAGCCCGCGTTACAAGTGTGGCGCCACATGCATGCAAAGACGTATCCCGGCGGCGTACGTTCCCGCTCCGGGAGTGTTATGTTGTCACATTCTTGCGCGCCTACTCACGCCGCCGCTGCGTGCATGTAACTGGTCAGCAGCGGCACTATCTACAACTGTGGTTGGATTGCCACCACGATGACGGCCTGGCCTCGTGCTGGCGGTGCGCGATGTGCTGACACTGGAGACAGGTGCTGTTCTGCTACTGCTGGAATATGATACGGGTGTAGCATCGGGTGTGCGCCCCTCTGATTGATAGTACCCATCATCAACCGAGTTCACGCTGCTAAGGTCAACTTGCGGCCTTGCTGTCTGAGCTTTAGGATGGCTTTTGGCTCTGGAATCGCTCCCGTGTGCGCGTAGTTCGTCATATACATATAGCACATCTGTTGCGCTATTGCGTGTGGAAAAGCACCTAAATGTCCAAGAAAACATGGTTTTTATGCAGGTCCAAGCCAAGAGCAGGACCCGGACAACGGCGTTAAGGATTCTCGTGTACCACGCAACCCGACTTACCGGTTCGAATACGGTTGATGCGAAGCTGTCATCCATCCGTCGTGACCTGTAACTGGGCGTCTGCAGGTCATCATCTCTGCTATCATAGCTGCTATCATAGCCACCATGAGCCGCCGTTATGGCGCCATACAACGATTCCTGTGCGGTGGATCTCTCCCTCCTTTTGGCTCTTGTTGGTTTTCTGAGCGGGGCTGTCTCGCTTGCCTGAGCCCTACTTGGTCTACTTGGCCTACTCGCCACTTCCTGGTCGGATAGGCTACACTCGGTATCGGCCGCACTCAGACATGCTGCTATGTCTTGTGATAGGTCATTCACTGGCTCCACCGCGCCACGAGCGGCTTCCGCTTTGGATGCAGCGCTGTGCTTTGTGATGGTATGGCTTCCCAACTCCATTTCTTCGGGTTCCGCATCCCCACCTTTTGATGCGAGCACCTCATCTTGGTCTTCTTCTTCATCCACTGTCTGATCTTCGGATTCAGAAGAACCACCATCACGCGTCCCAGATAGCATTACTGCTGCGGGTTCTGGGCTAACAACGTGGGCCTCCTCATCCTCATCTTTTTGCTGTGGAGCTGTAGCTTGCAACTTCCGCACAAACTGCTCTTCTTTGTCATGCGGCTTCTGAACATGCCGCTCCTTCATGCTTGTGACCGCGATTATCGCCTGAAGTGGCAAGGCGAGCGCATCGCTCCGCAAAGACGCCTCTCCCAGCTTTCTGCCATCTTTTGTAGACATACTTACTGTTACTGACGGGTTACCCATTGCAAAAAAATTCTTTCCGTCTTTGGTGCCGCGGTATCGCAAGGTGTATGACATAGTGACCTTGATGTTCAAAGGCGCGTCAGTAACGACGCTTTTTGCGCTGAATGCCAGCTCATGAGTCATGCCAATCCCTCCGCCCAGCCGTGGGGGGAGACGGTCTTTGAACACCGAGGTACCAATATCCTCCCATTCAGACTCTCTGTCGTCTATTCTGGTTATGCCCAGTGCTGTACAGAAGAACTTAACAAATTTATCGTAGTTGGCGCGTGACAATGTGTTGGCGACTTCATCGTAGCATGCAGCAATGCTACCTTTGGGCTGCGTGAACCCCTGCCCACCTAATTCACAATCTTCAGATAGCACGTCATACGTGCGATCAGGGGCGGAAATGTACTCACTGCCCAAAAGCTTATCGATGCCGTGAAGCCCAACGAACTCCATGATGCACGTCCGCATTTTTTCGGAGACTGACTGCCCGGGACCACGCGACTCGCTGGAACCCTGTATAAGATATTTATATCCAGCGAAGTTATCTTGTGCTGACTGCATCACCGCCAGCGCCTTCACGGGTTCAGGCATGCGATTACTAGGTATCCTTACTATTCTGAATTCGTTATCCCGTTCCAACTGAAGGGAAGTGTACGGTTTCGCTGCCTTCAGATTTGTGTTGCTACACGATTTCACTGCAGCAACCGGATGTGTGATCCTCAGCTGCTTGAGCCCGTTGTCCATTTGCGCTACGCAAACATCGTAACAAACCACCAGGTGCAAGTTTTCTGTCTGCCACCACGCCATCGGAGCCACAAGAGCGTGCTGCACAACGCGAATCTTATCCTGCGGCTTTCCGTCTTCAGAGGTGGATTGATCAAATTGCAGAAATAACTTCTTGTCAACGATAGCAGCCTTACTCGGGAATCGCGTGTAATCTTGAAATTGGCTGAGCAAAAACTGCGTGAAACCCTCATGCGAAAAGTTGCCACATAGGTTAATTGTGGCCTCAAAAAGCGAAGTGTGAGTCTGGTGGCCAATTTCTTTTATCCATGTTTCCAGCAACTCCAGGAGTTCAAGCCTCTTCTGCGCGAGTTCGGATAGATTGTCGCTGTGACAAGGCGCGAACCTTACTGAGCTTACAGATGATGCACCTTGCGCTGCCCTGCCGCGGCGACTGCGCCCCACGACGTGTATCGCGTCCATATCATACAAGCGTAATAGTTTCCAACCGCACCCGAGGCCAATGTGCGTGTTTTGGGTATGATAGGCCCGGTGATGTCGTGCGCTACATGCACACTTTCCTCTTCGCTGTCATTGAATGCCGCGGCCCCATAGTATTTCGCCATCTGCTCAAAGACCACCTTGCCCTGGTCTACCACCTCGACCGCTTCCTTGCGCTTTCCGCCTACACCATCTCTGCTCTGGCTTGGGGAGAATAAAGCGCCATCCTTGGCAACATCAATTTTCCCAATAGCGTCTCTGAATTTGTCACACCGTATGCGTGTGTCCCCTTTCAGTGCGATGTCAAACACCTGAAAGCTGCCTGAATCAATGCTGCTGTTGCCTACTTGCAGGCACTCATCCAGATTGAACTGTGGGTTTACAAACCGCATGCCCAATTGCGCTTTTGTCCCCAACAACGCCACTTTTTCGCCTTTTTTTGTTACCCAGTCGTATCCATGTACAATGTATGATACAAAAGCGTGTACCTTCAGGCTCGTATTGTTAGGCCTACTGCCCTTTGGGTAGAGGATAAAGTGCTCTTCGACTCTGTGCTGGGATCCTGATTCCTGATGCTCCGTGTTGATACTACTCCCGGATACAAGCCCTCTATGGGAGACACAGTGCTTTTCTATCTCCATGGATATAGGGTCGACATTCTGACTGGCCTCGTTATACACGGCTTGACTGACGAGGAAGTTCAAAGTATCACGCTGCACGCCTTCACTGGTAATTATCGGCCTGTCTGGGTGTGCCACCCCATAGCGCTCGTAACTATCCTCCAATAGGTCTTCTGAGACGAAGCACCACTGGTCTTGGCTGCTTGCGCTGTACTGCGCCGCAGGTGTTTGCTTTGCTGCTAAGTTGGTGTAACCACAGCGTTGTGCCGTTGCAGCATCATCCCACGCGGCGTTTGTGCTGAGCTCCGCGCGCCTCTTAATGTTTATGCGCTCAAACGATGCGGTGTCCACTTCGTCCTTGGTGAGGAACAACGAATTTCCGCGTCCGTTATCTACTATCTTAACATGGAGCTTAAGATCCTCTATCCGGGTGGCGCTTTCGCAAGAATCTGGAATCTCATATTTATGCACAACGTCATAGCGGAGTACGGCGTGCATATATTTTCCGCTTTCAGACCCGATGACTGCACGCTTCTCCACGCTAGAGTGCTGCTCTCTATTCCTACTGGTGGGGAATGAGCGTTCATGGGCTATTTTGCTCTGTTTTAGAAATGTTGCGTGCTTGACTACATCAATGTCAGTCGGATTTACCTGCAGAGCTGGGCCAAGAAGACCCCGGAAAATACGTGGGGTATACTCCACACCAGCGGCGCCGTCAAAAAGCCTACCGAGGTAGTCATCGCTGCTCAAGAGCCTTGTCGGAGTTTCAGTAATGTCACGCCGTACACCCGGCGTACCGTCAGCTGCTGCTGGCGGCAGGTAGATCTTGTATTTCTTTGCTGCGGGCTTGTGGGTGCATTTGTAACCCTCTTGCCTCAGGTTTCGACACAAGTCATTGGTGATTTGGATGTTTGTATTCACCGCATCCATCACCACCGATTTGTCGCTCGATAACTGCTCGTCCCGGCTTAAGGTGCACGATGTGTGCATCGTAAATGTGCCCAGGCTCTCTCCTTTGGTGTTGACAACGTTAAACTGTACACGCTCTTCTACAAGGTACGCAGGCGTAATTTTCCCCTTGCGTTTTTCAAGCTGACCACGCACACCCGAATATTTGGGGATTGCCGAAATTGTGAAGTGCGAATACGGACAAACCTCGAATGTTGCGAACTGTATGCAGTCAGGATCAAAGCACTCAGCCAAAAACTTAGGTAAGTGTGTGCGCGCATCGGGCGTTGCCTCAACGAGTTTGATCACGGCCCGCCACGCCTCTTTAGGGATGCTGGAATACGGCGATCCTATGACATTCGCCACCTCTACGAATTTGTCCGCAAGTAGGTCGTCACTCGCTGCCTCTGGACCGTCAAAGTCTATAGAAGTTAGAACCTGCTTGCTATTCAGCCGCTGCGCAAGCTCGTACATGTATTGAAGTAGTGCGAGAGCGGGTTCGAATTTTCTGTTTTCGCTTTCCCCTCTGTATAAGCACCCCGGGTCCGTCATGAGCGACTTACCCAAGTCGCTGGGTGCTTTCAGCAGTTTTGGACCCATTGGAACCTCAGTTTACGGCAGCCACCGACCTATGATCGTGCACCAAAACAGCGCCAGAGCCCAAAAAGGGTGCCGAGACCGTGCAACACGCACCGCCCACCACTGGCAAGCCACTGAAACTGGGGGTGCACAACCCCGCGCCGGTATTGTACCATTTATGTACCAGTTGTGCAACACCGCACACATTCCGCTGTATTGTCTGTTCCCGATAGTCTTTGAGATCGTCACCACGGTGCATGTATCATTTGCAAATTGATAACAACACTTTACAGTTTACGTGATGCGTGCTTCGGGAGCGACATATGCCGATGTAGGCATTATTTTTTGATGTAAGCATCTTATTGATGATTTTTTGTTCATTATTGGCGAACGAGGCCGCGCGGTAGTAGGGCACAACACCCATGATAGAACCCGCAAGAGTGCCCTACAGGTGCGTGCTACCTGCAGCCGAGCATACGGCACTCCCGTGGACTGAAGCTTGCGTAAATGGTTACGTGCTCCAGACTGCTACCAAACTCTAGGCTCCGCTCATCATGGCGGCGGCACTGTAGTTGGATGTCACTACGCTAGCCACCTCACTGTCGTCCAGCACGCTTCCGGGCGCGCATTTCTGTGCACCTACCCTTTCAGATGAAACCGCCGCTAATGAGGCGCCAATATCTTGCTGCGTGCGGGCATCTTCCCGCGTCTCAATGTCATCATCAATGGGGCTATTGAACAGATGTGTGTACTCATCGCTCCCCAACTCTTCCACGCCGCTTCCGTGCATACGTGGCTGCTGTTTGGTGCGTTTTAGTGCGGCGAAATCGCGCAGGTTTACTGTGCTAGTGTTGTCTGCCGTTTCGGGAGCGCAGCAGCAACAGCGTAAGATAAGGCTATAGCACCACAACGCCGCTGCAACGATACACGCCCACAGTTTTAGAAGCAGTCCCACAAACCACCAAAACCACACCACAATGAAACACCGCTCCTTTTTTTCGTGATCGTCCGGTGAACTTTCCACGACAAACACGGTATTCTCAACCCACTTACTCGCTTTTCTTTTGGCTGTAGCTCTCTCTTTTGATGTTGCTGTAGCCCTTTCCTTCAACGTTTCTGTAGCCTTCTCCTCTTCCAACGGTGTTTTGACCTTCTGCTCTTCCAACGTTGCCGTAACCTCCTTCTCTTCCAACGTTGTTGTAATCCCTTCTTCTCGCGACCCTGTTGTAGCTCTTTCCTGCAACGTTTCCGTAGCCGTTTCCTCCTTCAACGCTGTTTTGACCTTCTTCTCTTCCGACGCTTTGGGGGCTGACGGGTGTTTTTTGTGCGGATGTGCCGTTGCGTACTCAGTTTTTGCATTTTGGTACGGAGCAAGTACCGATTTAGACCTCGTATCGGGGATTGAAAATATGGCAGCCTGGGCCGCTCCGCCTCGCTTTTTGATAGTTAGCTTGGCATTGGTGATCACGTAAACAATATAAGTGTTTCCGCTGCCATCATCCCGGTTACGGCGCTGTTTGGATATTGCATACTCCACAGATATGCTGAGCACGTCACTATCCACACTGACATCTGCGGCTTTGGTCACCTTATATGATTTGTGCGAATCCCCAAGTTTTGTAACATTGCTGCTTATGTTATAGATGGTGGGGGGTGTTGCATCTCCCCGATCGAGGCATATTTGCGCCATGCGCGATATTACATGTGAGGTATAGTTTTTTGCATCAACATCTTTCGGGAATAGTACTGCGCGCAGCGACTCTCTATTGTTGAGGGCGCGTCTAATTTTGTCCGCATTACGAAACTTACCGCTTGTCAGCCACAGACTGGAATCCTCCTCACTTTCGGTACTGGAGGAGCAGGCCGCATCCCTGTTTACCTCACGAGACTCATCACTACGTAGTGGCTGCACAGGTGGCTGCACAGCATCCTTCTTGCTTTCGGTGTCGGAACGGGTTTTATACTCATTTGCCCTATGTTCGAATGAGACAGCAGAGATGTCGCTGTTGTCCTTCTGCTCTGACGTGCCACCTGTCGACGAATCTGGGGTGCTATCGGCAGACTTGGAGGCTGTTGTGGACGCTGTTATGGCGGTTCGTGCGGTGGATGCATTGCTTATGATACCCCGCGAAGACCAGACCGTGACCGGGAATTCCATCATGTTGCAACTACTGGCACCTGACTGGCCCTGCGCACATCCTACTTTCAGGTTGCATATTACATACTCTGTATCTTTGCCATGCTCAAGATTTTTGGAGTAAAACTCGGTTTCAACGAGCAGTACATCATATTCGACGTGCACAAATATATCTTCAGCAGTGCTTGATGTTGGCGATATCTTATAGATCCGCTTCACTCTTGTGCCCGCTATTACACCTACAACCTCGTTCCCTCTGATTGGGTAGCTTGCACTACTTTGCTCCGTAACGTCTTTTATTGTGATTCCAAAATGCTTGGCAACGGCCCGAACAAGCCCGCTTATCTCGAGAGCGTTGTCTGCGCCTCGACGAGATAACGGTGGCACGAGAGAGCGCAGAGTGCTGTTGCTTATCTGGCTCAGCTGCAGCACGGAGCCACTACTATTTTTCGAGAAAAATTGTGATATTCTCTCCTTAGCTGCGTTTGTGGTGCACTGAAACTTGCTGCTGCCACCTGGCGACGACGGTTTTAGGAACATGCCTTCATACAGCCCGCGCTGGCCTATGAAAGCACTGACTGCCAAAGAAGGTGCGCATTTCGCGGCAAGAAGTTGTGACAAGTCACTCACCACGGAATCTTTGCACCATGGGTATGAGAGAACTTTGGGCGAAGCATGACCTTCTGTAAGGATAGGGGCCGCAGTAGCGCAGATGTTTTCGATTGCTAGCTCTGCGCGCCCGTCTTCGCGCGTATTCAAAGATAGTTTATAGCCCACGTTCACAGACGTTTTAAAAGCTTGATCACCAATTTTGTACTCCAGCTGCAGGTTTCTAGTGATCGTGACTTTACTATGCGTTGCTGGGTCACTACACAGTTTCAGTTTCTGTGTAATTGTTGGCTGGATTCTGCTCAGCTCTTTATCACTGTGAACCACGGTGAATCCGTTAGAGGTTGTATCGCATGTGTTTATTATTGCGCGCAGCAGCAGGTCAGCCATACCTGGGTGCCATTTTAATGCCAGTCTGAGCGCACTTAATGCACTGTCGACGTTATCAGAGGAGTCGCTTCTTTCAGCTGCAGTAAGTACCTCTCCGTTTACCTCTACATCTCCGTTGCGCAACAATGCAGCAAAGCTGTCGTCAGCGCGCTTTAAGCTTTCCTCACCGGCACAGGTAATTCTCACGAGGCTTTCGATGAGCGCTGCGTTCATATCCGCACTCACCGCGTGCTGTTCTGTCACGCGTTTTAGGTATTCAACATGGTTCGAGGCACTGCTGATAGTTGGCCGCAGGTCCCGCTCGTAGTCGTTCACGACGATAATGGGAAGCGCGATGGGATTAGCTTGAATATCGGCCTCATCGTCTCCGGAGGGGGAATGTGTCCCGGTATCTGTGCCCCGTTCTCCGGCACCATTTTGCTCTGATGCCTCATGTGACCTCGGTGCAGCGCTGCCATGTATAGCGAACTGCTGCTTCACCGCACTGGTTTCTGCGCTACACGAGGCAGCTAGAAAAGGACTCAGTGTAAATGTTTGAGCATGCACAAGGCGTACTGCCAGCGTGGGTGCAGATTTAGGGTCTTGTACATTACTAGCTGAATGTCTCTTCGGTGCGGGGTATGACACGAAGGCGTGGACGTTATACGGCGCGTTGTCCACTCTGAACACGTAATGTCGCTCCAGGGCGTCATGACCACTACCACTGGTTTTTATGGTTCCTCTGTGCAAGATGCTATGCTCTGCCAGGCGCGTCAGGGCAGGGTGCTTATCAGGGGCGTCTGCGTAGTATAGAGTTTCGGCTACAGCCTTCATCACGGCATCGTACCCATCGCTTGTTATGCCACCGTATTGCGCGTCTTTGTGCAAGAGCGTCGTGTTCTGGTACACATACGCATCGGTTAGCAGCGTTCCATATACATCTGCGGTAAGGTCGACCATGCCGAGTGTTATGATGTCGGACTGTGAACCAGGCTCGAATGCTGTGTTAGGTGCTATTATGGCGTCGTGCACATGAATATCACTGCTTCCACTGTCACTAGGTGTGGATTCTGATGCGTTTGCTGCGCCCTCTGGCTTCCACATCGTGTCGAGCACAAGGCGCCCGCTGGGTGCCACAATGTTTTTGTTGGAGAGGGCGTTCCTGACCCCGAGCTGCACGTCATACGCCTTATGCTCGGTACTTTGCCCGCTGCGGGGGGGAATTAGTTTATATGCGAGGTGGACGTAAAAGCACTTGTCGGGTGTGCTACCATCGCTAGACGTTACGCGTGCTACATAGCGCTTGTCGATCCTCAGGCCACCATGTGACCCTGTGAAACTACGGGTGGAAACGTGTGCTAAAACCTGTGCACTCTGCTGCCCATTACTGCACAGCACCTTCTGCACGATATCTTGTACCTTGCCGCTTGCAAAAGTGTTTTTCAGCTGTTCGGTTTCGTTGTCTGCACTGTGCGTACTGCCACTTACGGATGTTGTGCCACCTGCTACGCCACCCTGGACAGCTACCGCGTTTATGTCACTACTGCTCATGTCTAAGGTCCCCCCCCCCTCCTTTCTCTATCCAGTATGCGGCGATAAAGGGTATGCATGCGCGCGGTAGAACCGCGTTGGCGACGGTAACGTGCGCCGAACAGCCAAATCAACAACATATTGTTGACTGTGTGAGACAAAGCTACGTTCCCTTTCAGCGGTGACGAAAACCAGGAGGTCGCTGCCGCAACGGTGCTCCGCACCTCCTTGATGAAAAACCACCAGGCCAGGACCTAGACCGCGCTTCCACCTCTTCTATCCGTGGTCACCACGCACGCCAACATTTTATTTGGTTATTTGCCAGCACTCACGGCCGCAGGCCAAGAAACTCCTCCACCCAGCAAGAGTACCCAAGTATGCCAAAACCCAACAGCGTCCAGTGAACAAGAACACACCTGCACCTTCTGCTGTCTCGCCTTAACTACCCACGACGCGCCCGCAACTTCAGCGGTAGCCGGGCAACCCATGACGAACATGAGCAAAACCCAGCGCGCACAACAGGCGCGTGTATTGTAGGCGATACCGGTAAGTAAGTCAATAGTTTTTTGCGCTTTAAGCACGAGTAATTGAGCCGTCATTTCTCGTAATACTGTACGATGCCGCTTATGTAGCCCAGAAAATTTATGCTATTTATAGCAATGCACTATTGCAGATGGGCAAAACTAGAGGGAATTTGGTTGCGGTGAAGTTCCTGTAGTGATGATGCCGCATATGGTGCGCTTTGAGCGTGTAAACGCCAAGGTTGCAGATGCCCAAACTCTGTGCCGGAGAAATCAGAAATACGCCCCCGTGAGCTCACTGTTTTCACAAATACGTAAGGCGGTTTTTTGTACAGTCTCTGCACAATTGCAACGCGTCTTGTATGCCCTTTGCAGCTTTTGCATTTAGCAGCGCTCCCGCACTACGCTCAAACTACCTGCGACCTCTCCTGGCAGCTGTTGCGCGCTCACCTGCTGGGTGGACTGTGCTGTCGCTTATCACTTCGGAAGGGGGGCGCTTGGGACTATGGCGAGGAAGGCGTTCAAAGTCATCATACTCATCGTGGTATATGTCATCGACCTCTGCCTGTGCGTTATGGCGTACATCGCCATTTGTGTGGGACAAATGTGCCCCGTGTGAGTCACCAGGCTTGTTCTCGATGAACTTGCCGATGTCCATTCCGTATTTTGCAAAATCGTCATGTACGGTGCTTCGCACTCCGAAGAGATTCTTGAAGAATTTGAATATCTTCCCAAAGAATTTACAAACACAACCCAGTATTTTGCTGAACCAGCCGACCTTTTCTGTACTTACTGGTACGGTGTGCAGCGCATTTTCCTCTGTGAATTCGGGTATGGGCTGTCGTTTTTGTTGAGCGCGCCTTTTCTCTTGCTTGTCCGCACCTTTGTTCTTTTGTGCGCCACCGCCGGCCGTTAACGTGCCAGCACGGAATGCGCTTTTTTGTTTTGCTTCATACTCTGCTAGAGCGGTGCGCCATGGCGTGTTAACCGCAGAGACTACATCATCTATTGGCAGGACGGTTGCGCCTGAATTCTCGGTGCGCCCCAGGTGGATGGCAGCGTTTTTTATTACGTAATTGGTTGAATATACAGAAGCTTCTTTCGCAACTTGGTATCGTACGGAAATGTAAAGTGTTCCGTGGATCCCGGCATCTACTGTAGCGCTCTTTACGACATCGAACTCCTGCTGTAGATCTGAGAAGTCTACTTCGCTTTTTATGTTACCCACGACTTGCACATTTTCAGCCGCTTCAGGCCCACCAAGAGGAGTAACGCTTGCCTCTGCTATGCGCATGAAGAGGTTTGTTTCAAAGCTAATATCGTCATCTGTGGGGTAGAAAATTTCTTGGCACAACAGGTTATCCCTATCCCTAAGCGCGTTCCTTACCTCATCAACGAAGTTAAACCTTCCGTTGTCAGCGAATAATTGCGTTTTCTTGATGACAGTGCCACGCGCTGACTGGCGGGTCTGGTGCCACACCTCGGATTCGTCATATACACCGGCTGCGCCACCTTGTGCTCCTCCACTTCGGATATGGTGCGCTGGCTTAGCAATATGCGCCGCCCTGTTTTCTGTCTCGTCATCTTCTAGCAGATCATAATCCTCTTCCTCGTAGTCTTCCTTGTAGTCTTCGGAATTCAAGTCCTCGTCGTCACTACCATAGGTATCAAACTTTGCTGCCTTGCTGTGTGCATTCCGTGCCGCCATGCCTGCTTCGCGCCGCTGTTCCATTGCCTGCAGTACGCGTGTTGCGCTCCACCGCCCTGATTTTGGTGCTGTGATATCTGTGATATCATATTCTTCTGCATCACTGTCGATGGTATCGTCCTGCCCCACCTGAGTGCTGCTGGTTTTATGTGTAGGTGTTACCCCTGCATCCTGCGCTGTTTTCATCGATGACGACACCTTGCCGGCAGTTTTGCTCCATTCTTCCTCATCTGCATCGGTTTGGGCAACGGGGGAAACGCTGTCTTTATCCTGCGATGCTTCAGGATGCTGTGCCCTGGTTGTGTGCTGATTTATGCTATCCAATTTAGATTGTGTTGCAGCGATACTGCCGCGCCTACCAGGGCCGATTCCTGACTGTGTTCCTACCGAAGTACGTCCACGCAATTCCTCAACGACGCCCTGCAGCACGTCGCCGGTAATGGGAACAACTACGCTCTCCGCGTCTTCAAACCTGATGTTTTGTACATCGTCTTCTGTTGCTACTGCCAACTCTATATTCGAGATTACGGCATAGGCGCCACCATCATCTATTTTGGTAGATATGATGTAAGACAAGACAGCGTGCACATTGCCCATATTTTGGGCATTTCTGGCTGCTGCGCGTCTAACAGCACTACCATGGCGTGTGCTGCTGCGCCAATACTTTGCTGTAGCAACATGTTCTTCTCGAACCAAAATTGCCACAGAGCCATCGCTATTAGTTATCTCTTCTGCGGTCACTATTGGTTTGCCATTCGGCGAGTCAACCAATACAACATCTGGTGTGCCTATGGTCTTTTGCAGTGCATCTAGCAGGCATCCGTTAGTAACATTCGGTACCGCACCCAATACCCCGTGTAGGAGCGAGAATTGCGCATCCTGCCCCGAAAACGTCTGGGGATCAAATATGGTGGTGCGGTCCATGACGCTGCGTGCATGCCTAGCGTGCCACTCATTACCCAGAACCAATTTGGACAAGTCGGATTTGGCGCATATTGCATCACAGTTTTGGTCTGGGCTAAGGATGATCGTACTAGGTGGTGCACTTACGCTGCCAGCCTGAGTTGCTGTGGATTTTGCGTAAGATTGTGCGCCGCCTTGCTGCACCGCTTGCAATAGTTTTTGCGCTGACTGTTCCCTAAGCTTTGTTGCAGCATCTTGTTCAGCGCTCAATGCTGGCACAACGTACTTCGTGAATTGAGGCGGATGTTGCCGTGACACACGTTCTTTGGTGTTTATTTCATACGTTAACTCCGCCTCAGATGGGCTTCTTCCGTCACTTCCTAGTGATTTAACCAAAACTTTCAAATCAGATAATTCGTACTCCCCATCGGTGTCCGTGCTGCGTATGTTGTAGCTTACCTTTACCGCCAGAACGTCTAGCACTTCTTTTGTTTGCGTGTCCTTGACCTGGATGTTGTGTACTTCTTGCACGTTTTGGACGCCATTCTCAACCGGAGGTTTTATTATTTTGGGGCCGTCTGTGGCATGCGTGCTAAGACTACCACCATTGTACATGCACGCTTTGGCGAACTCTAGCAAGCCCTCACGCTGTCTTGTAGGCTTTAGCAGGTATTTCTTCAGGAAATCTTCTATGCTCTCACTGCCGGCGCTTTCTTCAGTGTTTTCGGGCCTGTGTCCACCATAAATCAAGCTCCAAGGAGTTTTGGCTGCAGAACGCATTACCTGATCTGCCGCACTCTTTAGCTGAAAGGCGGGTGTAGCGGGCGCTTTGGGCTGTGAAGCGGGTTGTTGAGTGCCGGCTTGTCGCGATTGCGCAGTTGTGGTACCTACACCCGCTGCCACACTTTCTTCGGGGCTGCTGGGTCGCGATATTTCCTCCAGGTAATTAGCTATATTCTTATCTTGTTCAGGGTCACTGCTCATACGTGCGGGAGCCAACGCGCTAGCCGTAGCAGCAATCCGCTGTTCCGAGCTTGCAAATGTTGTAGCAGGCTTTTGTGCTGCATCAGACGACGTAAGCGGCCTCTGCGGGGCTTTGGTGACGTCGGGCACCGGTAGGGAAACCTCAGAGGTTCTGGTGCTTTTGTACAGCAGTGTGGTGCTTGAGCCTGGAGATTTTATATTGACCGTCAGATTGCTGATTTTATATTTATCCTGCTGGATAGTGGGCGTTACTTCATACCGTATCTCTGCTGTTAGGGTGCCCACCCTCTCATCTTCGTTATTTTTGACGATGAAGTTATGATGCTCGGTGACCACTACTAATGCGGTTTTTTGTCAGGGTCACTTTTGAGGCTCTTAGCGGATGTGTGTGCTTGTATACGCTCCCCTGCGACAACTTTGAGATCAGCGTTTGGATCGAAGCAGATGCTTGTCTTTATGAAATTCAGCAGGCCATCACGCTTGCTGGGTTCCTGATATAGGAATTTCGCGCAGAAGTCCTGCATGTCGCCGGATTTCGCACTCTTGCTATTGTGCCCATGATGCTGTCCGGCATAAATCAAACTCCAAGGATGCGGGACCGCATCTCGCATTGTCTGGTCTGGTGCGGTTTTGAGCGTGAAAACGGCGTTACCAACCGGTTCTGTGGGTGCAGGGTGTTGTTCACCATGTTGTGCGCCACTTGATGATGCTTGCATCGAACTACCCGCCGTATCCTGATCTGCTACCGCGGTACTGCCTGCGCCAGCTGATGGTTTAGCGTGTGTTGCGTCGTGCGACGGCTTCTTTTGCCCCGGTGTAGCGCCACTGTTGCTGCGTGCATCCACCAAGCTTATCCTCGATTCTTGTTCTTCATTTGGGTCATGGCCTCTGAATTTATCAGCCACCGCTCGCAGTAATTTATTGGGAAGCTTAACTGTTTCTATGCCGGAAAAGCTTATTTCTTTCTTTGCATGTCCAGTGGCTACGTTAAGCTTTACATCTGATATGATGATGTTCTGTGCGTCTTTGTCGACAGAGATCGTGTAATGTAGCGTAGCATCCACATAGCTTGGCGTTTGGTGCGCCTGTCCTATAGTCGTACTGCGTTCCGCCCCTACACTATGTTTTGCTTCAACTCGAATCGCTGCACCACCGCCACTGTCTGTTATATTACTCTTGTTTATCTGCATTGATCTGGCGGTTAATGTTACACTTGGTGTGTTTATGCACCTTTTCAGTGCATCCAGTAATAATGCGTGCGTACTACTCGGTGTTGTGTCTAGCACCGTTGATAAGAGAGTGAGCTGCTCATCTATACTCAGGTGCTCAAGGTTAGGGGTTGTACCGGAATCATCCATATGATTGGTGCGCCAGTCTCTCCCAAGAACCAATGCGGCCAACCCCTGATCCTCTACTAGCTGCTGGCAGGCCTTAGGGTCCGCTAGAGCTAAGCCTGTTTTTAACTCCGTCGGTAGACCATTGTGCAGTGTTGCAGCCCCTGCAGACGCGCTGGTAGCACCCTTACGCTTATCTTGTCCCGTGACGAGGCTCCCCTCATCAAGCTCATCTTCTTCAAGTTCAGTCTCCTCTTCGGGATCATCTGCTTCCGCAACAGCGCTCTTCTTAGCAACTCCTTTAGACTTGGCGCCCTTCCCGGATTTGGCACCTTGTTTTACGTTCCTCGCAGGTTTGGTATCCTCCTTGAGCTCATCTTCTTCAAGTTCAGTCTCCTCTTCGGGATCATCTTCTTCCGCAACAGCGCTCTTCTTAGCAACTCCTTTAGACTTGGCGCCCTTCTGCGATTCATCGGCAATTGTGACTATTTCTTTGCCACCAAAGTTTATGTTTTGCTCGATGCCTTCGTCTTCAACGACTAGATGCAGCTTCACATCTGATATGAAGAAAACATTCTGTGCGGCGCTGTCAGCGGAGATCACGTAAGACAGCGTAGCACTTACATCACCTAGCTCTACTGTCTCAACATCTGCGATACTTCTCGCTTTGACATTATGTTTTTCTTCAACTTTAATCGCTGTAGCACCACCACTGTCTACTATATTCCGCTTTTTTACTGTCACTGACTGGGCGTCTAATTCTACATGCGGTGTAGCTATGCACGCTGCCAGTGCGGTTAGTAAAAGTTTGTGAGCATTGCCGCCCGGTTTCGTGGTCAGTACCTGCGTCAGGAAGGCTAGTTGCTCACTTGTATTCCATGACGCAGATGCTCTGGGGGTTGTCGCATCATCCACGTGCTCTCTGACCCAGTCTTGGCCCATAACAAATTCGCACAACCCGCGGTCATCGACCAGCTTCTGACAATCCTTGGGGCTGGCTAGGAATATGTTGTATGAGGCACCTTCATTAGCTGTCCCGCGGGCCTCAGCAAGCCCGTTACGAAGTGTTGCACTGCCATATTCGTCTTCTTCTGTCTCAAGATGCTGTGTTTTTGCAGTGCTATTCCCGGCTGTAGGTTTCTTGTGTGCCAACTTTGGGACGCGCTCGCAAGCCTTTATGCTGTGCCTTAGCTCTTGCGTGGATGGACTGCTGCCACTCCCTATTGACTTGACCGCGACTTGCATATCGGACAGCGTATACACTTTCGCTACCTGGGTTTTGTTGACCTTGTAAGCTACCTGTACCAATAGGACCAAAACTTTGCCGTCTCTGGAAACTCGGATGAAATGTTTTTCTGTAACCGTCACAGGGCTGACCGGTTGCCCATCTCCATCTTTCTCAACATCCACTCTTATTTCTGGAGTGTTAGTTTCCATATACAGATTGCTACCGTCCTGCACACACGCCCTTACGAACTCTAGCAAGCCTGCACGGCATTTTGTAGGCTTGAGCAGGTAGTTCTTCGTGAACGTTTCGACGTTGTCACAAGATGCAGCTTGTACAGTTTGTTCGTGCTTATCCCCGCCGCAGATCAAGTCCCAAGGGGTCTTGGCTGCATTACGCATTGCCTGATCTGGTGCATCCTTGAGTGTTATATCGGGTGCTGTGCTACCCAAGCCAGTTCCGCCTGCAGCGGATGATACACCAGCCGACTGTCCCCCTACTCCCTGCTGCAGAGCTGTCGCTGCTTTCGTTCGAAGGTATGCACTTGATTGTTGCATGTCATCTCCCTCTAGTGTTTCGTCGTGGCGGTATCTTGCATTGAAGTTCACCACCAGTGGGCTTTGTTGCGGCCTGTTTCCATTTTGGCCCATGGATTTAATCTCAGCGCGCATGTTTTTAAATAGATAATTCGGGCTATGGTGGCTGATTTCGTAAGATAACTTTACTTCCAACACATCTTGCACGGATATTCCGTTCGGGTGCCCGACAAGCAAATCACTGAGAATGCGTCCTGATTTACCGCTTATATCCACCACATCAACCAAGTGCGTTTCTTCAACCTTCACCATGGGAAAAGTGACACCCTCTGTTACGTACGTTAGTGTCGCTTTTAGTGATGGTTCGTTGGAAGAGTGGGCCAAAACCCTAATGGAGGGGTTTTTGGTATCAATGCATTTTTCCAGGAATTGCAGTAAGCCAGGGCGTATACTCGTAGGCTGGACTACATTGCGCGCGAATTCCACCATCTGTTCGTCACGCTGGATGGTGCTAATACCCCTACCAATATTGTCAAACAACAACAGCTTGCTGTGTGCCCCAGGTTGAGTGTTTGGTGTACCGTAAGGCGCTCCTGTTTTAATTAGGTCCCACGGGGTCTTGGCTATATTACGCATTGCTGTATCTGCGCTGTGCTTGAGACTTACTCTACTTGTGGGCAGTATTCCTTTCTTGTCTTTTGGTAGGACAACATCCTGCACGTAAGGTACGTGAAATTTTTCATCACCCAGTTTTGTATGCCCATGCAGCGCTCTGGGGTCAAGGGGCAGAGTGTGTGCGTACGTAGAATTGTGAGTAAGCTGATTCTTGATTGCGCGCCCGGCCAAGCTTATGGGTTTGACTGTCACTCTTAAGTCGCCAAGGCTGCACTCTTCAGAGTTGTCTGTGGTACAAAGTGTGAATTGCACAATTGCTTCCAACGCGCCGATGCACTCTACTGTGCCTGTTATTCCGCTGCGTTTCATAACCTTCACACAATGCACTTCTGCCACCCGCACTGCAGAAACAGAGGGATCGCCCACAATGATGGGGTGTACTACCGTGACAGGGTTTTTTGTGATTCCAGTTGCAGATATTTTGATATTGGTGCTTTGTCCGCACGAGTCGACAAGACTCCGTAGGTTACTATTCTCTGCGGTGTGGCTACGCGCGTATCTGAGAGGTGTGGAATCGGTGCTTCGTATGCACGATTCGAGAAAATTCAACAGGCAACCACGCTCTGTGGTGGGTTTAAGCGTGTGTTTGAGAACATTGACCAATTTTGGGTCACATTGCATTCCTCCCAGCAGCGCTACGCAGTGCAGCTGCATTTTATTGCTGGGTTCTATTTGCGCCTCTATAATCTGGGCTTCGCCTTCTTCGGCAAAGTCATATGCAACATCAGTGCGAATCAGATCCCACGGAGTTTTACCGCGGTCACACGTAACTGCATCGGCC
>NZ_AFMS01000066.1 GCF_000215485.1 Anaplasma marginale str. Florida | reverse complement strand
TGGAATAAATACAACAAAGTAGGGGCGAGGGCCGCCGGATCCTTGAGCAAATTTCCCATCTCAAACCCAAAGACCCTGGACTTAGTAAAATCTAGTAGGTCCTCTTCATTATCAAAAAGTGCCGCATGTGAACCTTCGGAATGCCACATCATCATGCGCCCAGCTAGGGTATCTGCACCCCCTATACCCAAAAAAGGCACAAGATTGCGCAACATCCTGTCTTCCTTCCTGAGCTTAAAATTGCCTTCTATGGCATCATTTATGCGCAGTATGTCATCTGGAGTTAGGTCGCTCGAGAGCGTGGTCGCCAGCACTTTCATCCATTCCATGAGAAACGTTCTGTTCTCGGTCGTATCGTCTAAGTGTAGCGGATTCAACCCGGTATTGCCCCTGGGCTCTACAACTGAATAGATGCCATTTAGGGCTCTGATGAAGATTTCCGCACCGTGGTCTTTATCGAAAAAGAAAATCCTGGGAGAGAATTTCATTGCCTGAACACACAGAAAGTTCATCAGCACTGTTTTACCACCCCCAGTTGGGCCTATTATTGCCGTATGGCCAACGTCACGTATGTGGAAACTGAAGAAGAACGGAGTACCAGATGTGGTGTCAAAAACCGTGACCGCCTCCCCCCAGTGGTTATCAAACTTTTTGCCGATGGGGTAGTTGTGCTGGGACGCGAAACCAGCCATATTCAGCGTACTAATCACCGCTTTCCGCACAACATATGAAAAGTTGCCCGGAAGTTGAGCCCAAAATGCGGGCTCCAGATTTACTTTCTCTCTG
>NZ_AFMS01000067.1 GCF_000215485.1 Anaplasma marginale str. Florida | reverse complement strand
CAAAAAAGGAAGATTATATTGTTTCAGCCGAACGCGCTAAGCACCACTGCGCGTATGGTATTTATAAGCCACTGGATATGCTTGTGTATGGCTTACTCTTTCGCGTTGGCAGCAAGTACCATACCCAAGGAGGCCGTAATCGGATTTTTTGCCACAGCTTCTGTATTGGCGGTTTGCGGGTACGCCATAGTTCTATACCTAAAAACGCGCAGCTACCGCAAGAATGAGCAGATACAGGAACTTGCTCGTCTTGAGAGGATTAATACATTTGCGACATGCGCAGAGGCAATAACTGTCATTGGCCTTTCAGCCGCGTCAATAGGGTTCTTGATTTCTGGCATCAGTGCCCCGCGCTACTTCTCTGTTATCGGATGCTTTGCATCAATGTGTGCGATTTTGTCTAGGGTTGCCTCTATGACAGCTGATCACAAGCAGTTGCAGCTTGTTGGTCAATACATGGACAAAGAGGAGTACGATTCGAGAGTCAAAACTGTAAGGAATGCCAAGGTGCTCGGTTGCTTAGCTATAGCGTTGGGGGCCGTAAGCATCTGCATGAATATCGCATCAATCAGTAGTAGCAGCGTCCATACCGGCGGATTGGCTTGGAATATGGCAAAGACTATAGCAAGTTGCGGCTGGTTGACCACTTGTGTTGGGTCTTTCGTCCTCATACGTATGTCCCAGCGCAACCGTTGCTACAATAGACTTCTTTCAGAATGCGAAGTTTCAGCTGTCACTGAGACGCTTACGCAGGACAGGCAGAAGCCTGTGAAAAACGCGTTAATAGCGCTAGGCACTAGCACCAGATAGGGTTCAGATCTTATCATCTTCTTACAATTAGAACATTTAGGAGGTTGTTGTGCACGGAAGTTTGTTACCTATCACACCGTAAGTTAAATCTTGAGCGGTATAGCAGAGTCTTTCCGTTGGTTAAACCTTATAAGTAATCTTCAACTTTAATATAATCAGTGCAGATGTACTTGGTATTTCCCAGCTTTAAATAGTACTCTTACCCCTTGAATCCCCCTGCCTTCTCAATTCAGATGCAACCCTCTTTGCATGCGCC
>NZ_AFMS01000068.1 GCF_000215485.1 Anaplasma marginale str. Florida | reverse complement strand
CGTTGGGAGTAAGTTACTCTCCGTCTGGCTACAGAGATGATCTGTTTAAGAGTGATGCCTATAGGCTCGGTGTTGGGCGGAGTCTGAGTAGCGAGGAGGAGAGCGGTAGTGAGGCCGCGGGAGATGCGAAACTTGCTCTTGTCGCTGTGAAGCCCAGTTTTGACTTGGGCCCCGTCTACAAGAACATACTCAGTGGCGCGTTGCGCTATGACTGGGGTGATAGCGATGTAGCGGTAGGCTTGTCTGTCACTGGTGAGTACGCGAGGCCGAAGCGGTATACAGACATACTAAATCCAGGCACAAGCTCTTTCGTGGAATATAATAATCTCGCTGCGCTATCAGCTGGTGCCGAGGTGAAGTTTGCCGGGCTGAAGGCCGCGGTATCATACGGGTACTTAGGTAGTTCTGGGCGCCCAAGAGTTGTCAGTCAGAGTGGTAGGACTTGGGAAGTGCCATATGGGACCAACCTTCCCTCATATTACTTTGCATCGTCGCTGGGGTATGGCTATGGCGATTTCTACTCCAGTGTAGTGTACTTTGTCAGTAGGGTTGGTCACACTGCTGGTGTCGCTCGCGGCGGTGCTGCGTACCACGACTATAGCAAGGGGTTTGATGGTGAGCACGTACTGAGGGATTTGGCTATTGGTCTTGGCTACAATTTGTATGAAAAAAGGGGCACCAGGTTTGGGTTGTTTGTCAGCTGTCACGCATTTTCCCTAGAGCAGAGGTCTAGTGAGTTTAAGAGGGAGGATCGCGGGGATTATGTTCGCACCACTTCCAGCCCTCAGGAGCGTGAAAGCCACAAACATGATGGGGTTGTGGTCCTTTCTGGCGTGAAGTTTGATTTTTAGTCTTTCCTGAGGCAGGGCCTGATGACTGCGGCGGCAGCGGGGGCCCTGCCTCTCTCGCGGCAGTTGTGAGTCGCGCCGATAGTCCGGGTTATATAGTTGGTCGTGTTTCTTGCAACGTGCTACACTCGGTTGCGCTTTCAACAGCTTAGGATGCCGTTGCGTGTTATGGGTGGCAATGTACCCGCGCTGTCGGCGCACGCGTTTCTCCTTGTGCTTCTTCCCCCAATCTTTTCTGTGATTTTCTGTCTTGGCGTCTAGATTTTATAGAAAAATCCTAAGAAATTGGGGATTTTGCTATGTAAAACGTAAATATAATTATATATCATAATAATATTATGCTATATCAGTATTAATTCCTTGACATGTTTACTGCCGCTCATTAAGTATAGCTCGTACAGCTAACATATTTTCAATGTTTAATCGGGTAATACACAATGACGAGAGTTTCTTTTTCCACTGCTCTTGCGTCTCTTTTGGTGTTATGCGAGGCGGGCGATGCATTTGCCGTATCTCGTGGCCAAAAGTTACACAGTAATGGAAACGTCGCCTCTGCTGAGCGACAAAACAAATACAACACAGCTGACCAATATGCCAGTACCGTGCCCTCTATAGATATAGGTGGAAGCCTAATTACTCACGGGTGGGTCTCACTTCAAAGTGGCTACTACCGCACTCAGGGCATACAACGAGGTGACTCTCCTTCTGAATATTCAAGGAAGTACGGGTTCGCCTCAGATGGGATGTTGAACATCACTGCTGAAGGACGCAACGATGTATTGGGTGTTTCCTATGGGGGAAGCTTAGAGCTCGATGTGCCATATGTTCAGAAGAGCGAGTACGTTTCTTTTAAGCAAGTTGGTAGCAGGGGTGCGCGCGTATTCGTCAACACACAGTTTGGTGACTTGAGGGCCGGGTACCAAGAGGGCGTTGATTCCCTGATGAAAGTCGACGCTTTTAGTATAGGGGCAGGGGATAACAGCAATGTTTGGATGCGATATGTAAATCTGCGAGGTATTCATGACCCCTTGGAAAACTCTGATGCCGATGCAGTAGATCTTCCAAACGAGCTGAGGAAGCGGTATCTGGAGAATACATTTTACCTGTCTACTGGACTGTACAGCCAGAGCATACTGGAGGGCAGTAACAGATTCTCCAAAGGGGTTTCTAGCGCCTCCAATCGCGGTTTGCCAGTTAACCTAGTTAATGCATTGCCTTTCAGATTTTCATACCTCTCCCCAAGTTTTGGTGGGTTGAGACTGGGTGTCAGCTACTCACCGTTCGGGTACGATGAGGATAAGGTGATCAGTGCCCACGTGCCACGTAAGCTTGCTGTGAAAACACAAACTCCCGTAAGCGGGCTTCTTGGGCTTGGCCTGGGCTTTTTACGGGGAACTCTTGAGAATGCGGTGGTTGAGGAACAAAACGCCAGAACTCGCCACGTATTGCCTTTGTACGAGCGCGTGATTAATGTCGCTATGACTTACTCAGCGCAATTCAAGGGGGTGGACTTTAAGGTGTCAGCAATCAGCGAGTATGCGAAAAGCAAAAAAGGGCTGTTGAACGAGCACGTTTCCTTTGCAAAATTGGATGATGTGAAAAACATAGCCTTTGGTGGGATGTTTGGTTACAAAAATCTGAAATTGGCGGCCTCTTACGGTTATCTCGGTCCGATAGATAGAGTGAACAACATGTACGCCTGGAACGGGGAAAAGTTTGTGCTCGATAGCCGCGACAGAGTGCTTATCAAGACAGGAGGAACCTACTTTTGGACGCTGGGAGGTGGATATGAATATAACGGGGCGTACGTCTCAGCAATCTATAGGGGTAGCAATTATAGCGGCAATAAGCTAAACGAAATTGCGCTGGGAGCGGAATATAATGTTTCCACAAGCGCCTCTAGGGTTGACTGTTCATTCTTTGCGAACTACCACTACTTTAACGCACGGTCTTCTGTGGTGTTAGACAGCGAGAAAACTAATGGCGTAAATAATGGGCGAGTGATGCTCGCTGGGATGAAGGTCAAATTTTAGGCCTACCGCTGTCGGAAGAAGCAAATCCCCGCCTGCTGCGCTTACTTTGCTGGCGGGGTTGTTACCTGATTAGCTGTACTGCTGCGCATACTCTTGTGCTCAAGCCTGCATGCTGGAGGTGCGCAGCCTTCCCCGGGAGTTGTGGGAAGGTCACCAGGGTTTACCCAATGTGTTCCCAGACTTTCCCCCCACGTGGCCCGCTTGTGTGAAACATCCGTAACAACTCAACGTTTTCGGAAAGTAGGAATTTTGTGGGCGCGAATGCAAAACGCTAGTTCAATTGTTACATACTGCATCTTTAAAGTCTTGGCTTTCCATGATAAGCCGGGCATTATCCACACTTATTGCATAGACCAAGTCTTCCTTACTAGTAGCATTGTACAGTCTTGCTGCTATGCTTGAAAGTATAGAAGAAAAGCCTAGCAGTGGTACAAGGTGTTGCATTGCATTGCTGCCACTTTCCTAAGTGTGCTGCTGCTGGATGGATTAGTTGGGCAAGTGTTTACACACTGATATACTATAATGCTGCTCAGTAAAGCGTTGTAGTGTTCAGCCATATACGCTGCAGCTTTCTGTGCTGTGCTAAGTAGTAAAGAATTAGCCTTACATGCATTGCTAGCGACAAGGTGCTTCATGCACTGGTATAATACACCCCTATAATCCTTGGCGTGCAATACGTCATGAGTTGAGAAAAAACCGCAGCCTACTGATGCATTCTTCCTGTCCCAATATTTCCATAACCTCTGATATGCTCGGGGTGCTAAGCCTTCCCGCTATGGCTGCGCGCAGCAGGTGATAAACATCACTTATCACCACATCGTTGCTCTTTGTCCATTCCTTGATATACGAAGATAAAAAGTCTTTCGTCCAGGTTTTTGGCTCTATTTGTGACATTGCACCTACAAGTTTGGCTAGCAGCTCTGAACTTTTGAGAATAACTTGCTTTGCATCGTCATCAACGGAAATTGGTATATTTTGGACATAAAACACCGAATCTCTAGCGAGATCAGCCAGAGTCTTGGCCCTTTCCATGAGCTTTTTTACTCCCAAAGAAAGCCGAGCGAGTTTTGTTTCAGCAACGGTGTGGCCCAGTTCTTGTTCCAAAAACGGCAGCAGGAGCCCAAGAATCTCAAGCTCAGTTTTTTGGTTCATGTAGTGATGGTTTAAAAATAGCAGTTTTTTGCTGTCTAAGCACGAATGGGAAGTGCCGATTTTTTCTATTGAGAACAACTGAGTTGCACTCTGCATTGTTATAATTTCCTCATCCTTGTGGCTCCAACCCATGCGCAGCAGGTAGTTGCACACAGCCTCGGGCAAAAAACCAAGCTCCCGATACTCATGCACTCCCGGTGCACGGTTTCTTTTCGACAGTTTTGCTCCTCCTTCATCATGTATCAAGGGTATGTGGCAAAACTGGGGATTGTCCCAGCCCATAGCCTCGGCAAGCAACATTTGTTTTATCGTGTTTGTTATGTGGTCGGAGCCCCTTATAATGTGGGTGATGCACATGTCGTGGTCGTCCACTACCACTGCCAGCAGATATGTCGGGTGGCCATTTGACCGCAGTATGACCATATCATCAATCTGCTCACTGCTTACAGATATTTCCCCATATACTCCATCCGTAAACTTTATTTCCCTGTTTTCGGGGCTTTTAAGCCTCAAAACCCCAGCAGTGCCTGACTGTGCGTGATTTGCATCCCTTGATGGGCAGTGATGCCGGTAATGTTTACCCTCATTTTCGTGCCTCAGTTTTTCAGCAGCAATATCATCTTCCGAACAATAGCAGTAATAAGCTTTGCCGCGCGCAAGCAACTCCTCTGCTACTTGTGTGTGGCGTTCTCTCCGCGCAGACTGGATCACTACATCTTGGTCGTGATGCAGCCCAAGCCACGCCATGTCTTCGATAATAGACTGCGCAACGGTTTCGGAAGATCTTTCCTGGTCTGTATCCTCCATACGGAGCAGGAACTGGCCACCGTGGCGCCTGGCAAACAACCAATTGAACAGAGCAGTTCTCGCTCCACCCAGATGCAAGCTTCCGGTTGGAGACGGAGCAAACCTGGTAATAACGCGCA
>NZ_AFMS01000069.1 GCF_000215485.1 Anaplasma marginale str. Florida | reverse complement strand
TTCATCGTGTAGCGACTTTGCAGTTAGCGGGTCTAGCGAGAGATTGAACTGATCGTACCATCGGAAATCAAACCTTGCCTGGCTCAGCGCGTAATCTCTAGCATAGGCGGATGGATTTCCTTTTGCCAGATCAGCGGCGTGTGCCGCAATTTTATAGGATATCACCCCCGCTTTTACGTCATCAATATTCGGCAGCCCTAAGTGCTCTTTTGGAGTTACGTAACACAGCATCGCAGTGCCGTACCACCCGATCATCGCTGCGCCTATAGCACTAGTGATATGGTCATAACCCGGTGCTATGTCAGTCGTGAGCGGGCCGAGGGTGTAAAATGGTGCCTCACTACAGAGGTGCAGTTGTTTTTCCATGTTCTCTTTTATGAGATGCATGGGCACATGTCCGGGGCCTTCAACCATTACCTGGCAACCATGGTGCCAAGCCACCTTGACCAGCTCCCCGAGGGTTTTCAGTTCCAGAAACTGTGCTTCATCGTTTGCATCGTCTATGGAGCCGGGCCTCAGCCCATCTCCCAAGGAAAAGGCAACATCGTAACTGCCCATGATTTCGCAGATCTCATCAAAATGTGTGTCAAAAAAATTCTCCTTGTTGTGCGCTAAGCACCACTGGGCCATAATAGCGCCGCCTCGGGAGACTATTCCTGTAACCCGACCGCGAGCATGCTTGATGTAGTCTTTCAGCACGCCGGCATGGATGGTAAAATAATCCACGCCTTGCTCCGCCTGTTCTATTATCGTCTCTTTGAAAACCTCGAAACTCAGATTCTCAACAACCCCTTTTACCTTGTTGAGTGCTTGATATATAGGCACCGTCCCTATGGGCACTGGGCTGTTTCTTATTATCCATTCTCTGATGTTGTGTATGTCACTCCCTGTGGACAAATCCATAACTGTGTCCGCTCCGTACGCGACGGCGAGCGCCATCTTTTTCACTTCTTCTTCAATGCCGGAAAGCACAGCTGAGTTCCCGATGTTGGCGTTTATTTTGACCAGAAAATTCCTTCCAATTACCATTGGTTCGGATTCTGGGTGATTAATGTTTGCCGGGATTATTGCCCTTCCTGCTGCTATCTCCTGCCTCACAAACTCCGGAGTGATCTCCTGGTGCGCAGCAGCCCCAGTTTCCGAAGAACCTACCTGCATGCGAAGCGCATTTTCGCGAATAGCTACGTATTCCATTTCTGGTGTTATAATGCCATTTTGGGCATAAAACAGCTGTGTGACCGGGCTACCTCCGGCAATTTTCCGCAGGACATTCTCTGCTGCTTTTTGATACCTAGTGCATGAACTCCCGCTGGGAACAAAACTTCTTTGCACGGGGGAAGTATCACGCCTGTTTTCGATCCAAGTGCTTCTTAACTTTCGTATGCCAGATTTGATATCCAGCTTGGCCTCGCGGTCAGTGTAGGGCCCGCCTGTATCGTATACAAGAAACTCAGACGTTCCGTTTTTTATGGCAACCTTACGCATTCCAACATTAACGTCAGAATACAAATTCCCACGCACGTACACTTTAGAGGATGACGGATATACTCCGGAATAATCCATAAAAAACCTAGAACTCGGGCGGAGTATATACCCTTTTGCATCGAGGCACAACACCCCTATGGCAGGGTGCCCATCTTTTTTAGGTTGTGAACAGCGATGAGTATCACACAAGTGGGTATGGTGTATATTGCAGGGGTGCACGCCGCCTTTCAGGCATGCCAGCCGGGTTTAGGATAGAACAGGCGTCACGCCTTCTTGTTTGTTCTCAATAGGATATAAAATGCGCCTTTTCCCCCATGTGCGGGAATTGCCTGCCTGTAGTAGAGCACCATATCAACTATGGAGTCCAGCTGTAACCACCTGTGTAAATTGCTTTTGATGCTGTTATTGCCGGAATTTTTGCTTCCCCATCCTGTGATAACGCGTATGCACCTGTGCCCAGATTGAAAACTGCTCTTTACAAACTCCACCAGACTATCACGTGCGGAGGCCTCGCTGTGTCCGTGCAGATCTATGACCTTATCTATCGGATACTTTCCCTTGTCAACTCTAGCCTTGGTTCCGGCATCTATACTGGAAAATAACCCATACTCTTCTGTGCAAGCATACAGGCCCGGCGACGATTGACGTTTTTGAACCTGTGCCCCAATGGCGCAAGCGCCTCCATTTTGAGTTAAAGCCGGGCTTTCCGTTGCTTGGGTGAGCGCCTGCCTCCCACGGCCACCAGCACAGCCTACGGGCCTGCTTATATCTGCTAGTTTCCTGCCAGCAGTGACCTTTTTCTTACCTTCGGCGATAGGGTGAGCGAGCTTAGCAACACTCCGCCACCACAAATCATCACCTGGACCGGAATCATCCGACTTATACTTATCCATAACAGGC
>NZ_AFMS01000070.1 GCF_000215485.1 Anaplasma marginale str. Florida | reverse complement strand
CCTCAGTATTGCAGCATATGATGGAAAGACGCGAAAGTTTTTCAGCGAGTGTTGAGCTTTGATGCACAGCCTACCTCAATGAATGTCAAGCTTTTGGAAGATGGTAGCGTGGGGATCACCGTTGTTGATGCATCTAGCGTGGTGCGCATGTGTGAGCTTCGCTTGGACAAGCTCATGCTCGGCAGGTGCGGATGCAGCGCATATGCAACTGCAGTAAATGCCGAGGATCTAGACATCCGTGAGTTTATCAATATTGCAAGCCAGGGGCTGCAGCTTGTGCCACGTATTAACGCGGTTAGCACTAGTACTAATGCAGTTTCAGTTGTTGTTGAGAACCATGGTGAGCATGAGGAGCTTTATTTAAATGTAACTGAATTTGCGTACCCAGTCAGATACTCGCAAGCATCGAGTCAGCAGCCAGAGGCAGCCACTTCAGGGGAGGTATATGAGCTCACCACCCATGCGGAGGACGCTTTAGGTACTACGCCTGGGGAGATTGCTGGATCCGGTGCGGGGTCGGCATCTACAGAGTTGGAATCTGCAAAGCATGACGGTGCTATCGTACAGCCGCAGCTCACCACCGAAGCGGAAAAGCACACCACACCGGGCTCTACGTCCCGCACACGCCAAACAGAATACCCCGCTGATAATACGCACACGACGTCCTCCAAGCCCACTAGCAGCGCTTGGCTCAGTTCGAGCACTAAATCAGCTGTGGTGACCCCCCACGTGGGTGGTGCGCATGGCGCCATGGCATATGTTCATAATGATGTGGGTTCGCGTACCCACCACAAACGCAACCATGGCTCATCATCAGCGATAAATTCTACTGAAGAAAATCGGGAAATCACTACTTTGAGGCAAAACCGTAGCCATGCCATAGTGGGCAACTTGTCTGCTAGTGGCGCTTCCCGGATCAACGCTTCTCGGGTCAACGCTTACCGTGGTGGTGACCATGTGCGGTTTGCTAGGTCTGCTGATAGCGGTGCGGTAGACACGGGCGCGAGTAATTCAACGAGTGATGCTGTCAAATGGGTAGCTACAGCCGGAGGCATCGCTTTGCTGGCGGCGCTAGTTGTTGTAGTTGCAGTATTTGTGGCAAGGTACAGAAGAGTGGTCAACTTTCGCAACAGGATTTATCGTCTGGATTGCGACGAAAGCCTGGACCTTTTTTATGAATCTGGGCCAAGATCCTCATATGTTGTTGAAGGGGCGTCGGAGCAGGTCTGCTTAACATCAGCAGAACGCAGTGGCACCCGTGCAAGTGCACTTTAGCCTACTTTAACGTTTTTTAGCCTACACTACCGGCCGGGCAGGTCTAATCTGCCGGCTGCTTAGAGTTTTTGTGTCCGGTTGGTAGGATGGGTTTTCTTGGATTGCGCCACGGAAGCAAGGTTGCCATTTTAATTGGAGACAACGGTGCGATTGTAGTACACACAGTTGACGGGGAGGTGCGCAGTAAACTCTTCGTCGAGAGCGTGGGAAGCAAGGAGTGGAGCGATGCAAAATTGTGCATTGTCTCCAACAAAAAATCTCAGATCTATTTTGTTCTAGACCATTCGAGCCAAACCTACACGAGGCACCCCATTCCAGCTACGAATGCATTTGTTGCCAGGTCTATTGCGAGGAAAAAATCCAGCAACATGGTTAGCCAAGACGGGTTTAGTGCAGCGTTTTTGAATTCTCACTCTCCCAACGAAGACGGTAGTTGGGAATACGTATTTGCTGAGAGCACCATACAAAATGAGCTGTGTAGCGGCCTGCTTGAACTCTCATCCGAACACGCCCCCGGCAGCCTTAGGGGGATCATGCTTCTATCAACAGAACTGGTAAATATCGCGAAGGAAGCGGTGGCAAAGGGGGGATTGCCTCAGAAGAAATGGATCGTGTTTCTTGTGTATACCAAAGCAGGGGATTTGCGCCAGGTTGTGCTCCGCAACGGAGAGCTGTTTTCATCCATTGCTGTAGAGGTCTCCAAAGACGAACGCGAGTTACCGGATGTACTGTCTGGGAAAGTGCACCAAGAAGTGCAAAATGCCCTGCAGAGCATTACCGCCGCCGGGGAGACCTATGACAGCTCCGATGTGGGCATGTGCTTAGTAGTCTCGGGTGGTGTGAAGTCTAGCCTACTTGCGCTCGATTTCAAGGGTATAGACGTTAGCATACTCACGCCCTACGAACTTGGTAAGTTGTTAGATATAAAAAACTAGCGTAAGCGTGGGCAGCATATATTGTGATACTATTCTGCTTTATTTTACTATCCACAACCCAGCTGGGTGCAAGCTCAGGCTACATACGAAAGAGACGATTGCTTGCAATAGGGCACGTCTGCTGCAAAAAATCGGCATTATCCCCGCATGTGCGGCCATATTAGTGGTCACTACCCTCAACGTTCTGTGGTCCGCAGAGGTTGTAAGTTACGCAAAGAGGGAACCGGAACTTCGAGCGACCGTTGAATCCTTGACTGGGGAGTTGTTGAAGTTGCGTGGTGACAGGGAGTTTATAAAGGTGAATGAGATGTACGAGGCAGTGGATCTCTACCGCGCGCTATCCAGTGCCAGCCCTTGCCCTATCAGTAAAGCAATTGTGCCGATAAGTAAATTGGGTGAGCGCAACTTTGATATCACTAGCTTTTCATGGTCGGTCATGGAGGATTTTAAAGTTGTGGTCAAACTGGGTGTGGCGATCAAATCTGGAAAGAGCGAGGAAGTGGAACGTCAGCTTTCTAATGCGCTTTCTGACTGCAAAGTCAGGATGGTGCAAGTGCCCAACAGCGGGCAAGATTTTACAGTTTATTTGGAAAGAGCATAATGGGAAATCCTATGCTGCGTAGGTGCTGTATCTTGCAGGTGGTATTACTTACAATTTTGATTGTGTTGTGTGTTACTCTGGGGAATACATACAACAGCATGACAAAATACAGGGCAGCAGAGAGCACTCTCACGCGCAGTATTGCAAATATCAATGCTGAAATCCAAAATGTTCACGAACATGAGACTCAGCTGAACAACAGCTTTTCTGTCTGGCGGGAAATGTCAGACACGCATGTCTATTCAAGGGATGATGAACACACCAATGGTGGCCTGCAATCGATTATTAGGGGCCTGTGTAGAAAGCATAAGGTGATTATCAAAAACCTTACAATATCTAACCCTCGGGATATGAGCGATGACTACAAAAAACACTACACGAAGGTTGTTAGGCATGTGGTCCGCATGCAATTCGAGGCGTTGACTGACCGACATGCTGTTATGCTTGTACACGCAATAAAATACGATATCCCGGGTTTTATTGCTGTCAGATTGTTGGAGATGACTAAAGAGAAGGATATTACGCAGGAAGTTTTGGCGTCAAGCAACAGGAAAGTCATATTGCCGACAGTAAAAGGCGAAATTGTTCTCGACGTGTATGGCATATACGGTAAACACCTATGACTTGTACGACTAAGCGCATCTGGGGGCCAATATCCCTGCTTCTGGTTCTGTTCCTATGCACTCCTACTACCATGCTCGCAGAAGAGTGTGTGGGCTTGTTAAATGCCATGATGGGGTGTAACGCGTATAGGTGTGTTGCGCGGTTCCATGGTGGGTCTATAACCTACGAAGTGCTCGGGGTTAGTAACGGTAGCTGCAGGTATGCAGAAAGGGACAGTTCGGGGTTTACATTATGCCGAGTTTCCAAGGATAACTTTCCGGCGATATCTAACTATCTGGTGCAGCTTTTGACCAAGAGTAGCAACATGGACGTCCTGGCTGTTTCTCGTCTGAGAGCTGCAACGTGTGACTTCTACAGAACCAAAGGAAATAGCTTTGTAAAGAGGGGCAAGGAATTAAGTGATGCTGACGTCAAAGACATCGAACGCGCTATAGAACGCAAAATGCGCAAAGATGAGGTAGGAGAGATTCGCAGTATGTTTTTCACTGAGTCTGACCTAAGCAAATTGGATGCGCGCGAGTCTACTAAGTGACGTGGTGCTGATGGAGGGTGTCCCGAAGCGCAATGGCGTTAGATGTCTATTTATTCCTAGGCAGTGCCCCCACGGATTGGGTAACACTATAGGTGCCGCAGCAATCTGAGCCGAGGTTGAGGCGTTTGTTGCTTGCATTAGGGAAACGTGTGCCACGCGCACCTTTCTTGATGTCCGTTGCGCAGATGTACCATGCCTGCTACGCTGTAGGCGCTGATGTGGAGGGGTTTTTGCTAGATATGAAAGTTACTATTCTCGGGTGCGGGTATTCTATGGGCGTGCCAACTGTGGGGTGTGACTGCAGTGTCTGCAGTTCGGATTCTGCATTCAATAAAAGGACAAGGACCTCCGCATTGATTGAAAACGGCGATGTACGCATACTTGTAGATGCTTCGCCAGATTTGCGCGCTCAGGCCTTGCGTCATAAATTGCACGTTTTAGACTCTGTACTCTTTACACACTGCCATGCAGACCATTGCGCGGGTATTGCTGAACTTCAGGCTTTTAACGTGGGGGGAGGTGCCAACTGCATGCCGGTATATGCTGACTATGGCACGCTATCAATGTTGCTCGCCAGCAATGCGTACTTTTTCGTTCCAGGTAAGCCAGGCGCCCCTTGGAAGAAGTGCCACTATTTGGTTGCACACCCAGTCCGCTATCATACCGAGTTTTTTGTGGGCGGCTGTAAAATAGTCTCGTTTAAGCAAATACATGGTGAAGTCAATAGCAGCGGATTCCTATTTGACGATGATATTGCCTATTGTACCGATGTAAAATCCTTTCCGCAAAATTCGTGGGATCTGCTACACAATAGGCGACTGCTAATTCTAGGGTGTCTCAGGTATGAAGAGGTCGCGGCCCACGCACATGTGGACCTTTGCATAGAGTGGATAAAAGAGCTCAAACCTGACACTGCCGTGCTTACCCATATGAGCCACGATCTTGACTATCACCAACTGACGGATTACGTAAAAGAAAAGCTCCCGGGCGGGAACGTCCTTGTTGCCTATGATGGCCTGGAGCTCAATCTATAGGCCGCTGGTTTGGGAATGATACAACCTTGTGGCTTCTTGCAAGCTGTGCGGGAGTTTTTCCAGGTTGTACTGGGGGTCCGATGCGATGCCGAAAATCCTCTGTGGGGGCTCTATCTCGCCTTCAATGCCGTATATCAAGCCTGTCAGTATCGCATTTATAGCCGGTTCGTAGTCGCAGTCCGCACCTGATACTCTATGCTCTATTCGCGTGTTTTCGGGGGCTAAGGATGTGTCAGGTAGCCTGATTGCGGTGCTCCTATTGTTCCCGCCCCAACTAACCGTGGTCGGGGTGTTGTTGTCGGCATGGGTGTATCGCAAATAAGACTGATGATGTGGCGCAAAAAAGATCATATGCTGCCTCATGTGTGTACACAGTCCGCCTATGGAGTAAAGCAATGCATCACTCATTTTTGAATTGCGCTTGGAAAACAAATTATTGGAGTTCTGGTCTACCAGGTTGACATGCACATGAAATGCGCTGCCGGGCCTTTCAATGTATGGCTTTGCTGCAAAGTCTAAATTGCCGCCAAAAGATTCGGCAGTGCGCTGCAGGGTTTTTTTCACGGAAAACAAGTTAGCTAGCAGATCTTGAACGTCGGGACCATAGCTTGTTTGTAATTCATACTGGGACTCATGAGTTTCCTTGGCTATGCTCCAATTTAGTGGTCTAACATCTTCCGCAAATGCAGCAAAAAGTTCCTCAAGCGCCTTGTCTTCCACGCCTCTGACATAAAACTCTAGCTCAACTCCAATCAGCGGGTGCGCACCAAGTTTATTACGTAAGTGCGATAGTGTGCGATCAAGCGCTCTTGGAAGGTGCATCGGTCCTTCTGGTAATGTAGGCAGCTACGAGGTTGAGCGCCCAAGTTATGACGAATAACGTCAAGGCCAGAGCGTAAGCGGAAGATGTATGCACACTCTGGAAGTTCTGATCTCCAGTAAGTATTGTTGCAATCTGCACCGTAATCGTCGTCACAGAATGCAGGGGATTGAACGTGAAATTGGCAGTGACGCCCGCGGCCATTAATACAATCATGGTCTCACCAATCACTCTGGAAATTGCCAATATCACTGAGCTGCAAATATCGGGTAGGGCGTAAGGTATTACTATATTCCAAGTGGTCTCCGCTCGTGTTGCTCCCAGTGCCATGGAGCCGTATCTTAGTATTTTCGGGACTGATCTCAGAGCGTTTTCAGTGAGCAGGGTGACGAAAGGGAGAATCATTATGCCTATGGTCAGCCCGGCAGTAAGTGAATTTTCAGACTGCGCGTTGAAGCCACAAAACTCGGCAAAACTACGTATGTTCGGAGATAAAAACACTACTGCAAAATACCCATACACCACTGTTGGTATGCCACATAATACCTCCAGCAAAGTATTGAAAGTGCGGCGCACTCGCTTATCTGAATACTCACTCACGTAAATTGCAGATAACAGGCCCAGAGGGAGCGCCACTGTTATTGCCACTATGACTATCAGCAACGTACCGCTCAGCAGAGGGAGTATACCGAAAGAGCCTGCCGGCTTCCCGTTTATTACCTGTGAGTCCGGATTCCACGTGGTCCCGAGCAAAAAGTCTGCCAGTGGAACCTCCGCAAAGAATAGCTTAGACTTAAACGCTAGACATGCTGCTATGCAAATCACCGTGGCGAAGGAAAGAAAGGTGGATAAAAACATTGCGCACCGCAATATGGCAAACTTTTTATCCAGATACATCACTGCTGAGGAGGCTAGAAGCGCTATATAAAGCGCAACAGTCACCATTACTGCCTCCTGGCTTTGCGCGTACAACAAGCCGCCAGAGAGCAGCGCCAACACAGCGCCTACTGGAAGGAATGCGGCATACCCCCCCTGAAAGAGAGCAACCTCCACAGGTAGTACCCAACAGGCACGACGGAGAGAAGCGCAACCAAACGTAGCGTCATTATGATGCTAATTCCTGTTAGTAAACTCGTGCCTAGTATGCTAATACTTATGTCCGGATTTGTACATCACTTTAAGCTTCGTGTATGAGTAGTGGCTCGCTAAGTAGTATTGAAAAAAGTTTCTGGAATTTTTTGTCAAGAATGGACACAAGCTTTACGCATCTGCGCCGCTGGTCGCCACGGGTGATGCTTCACTGCTCTTTACCAGTGCCGGCATGGTACCATTCAAACAGGCGTTCACATCTGGTAGCAGTGTTGACGGGGCAAAAACTGCAGTTTCCAGCCAGAAGTGCTTGAGGGCTGGTGGTAAGCACAACGATCTTGAAAATGTCGGGTACACGAACCGGCATCACACGTTTTTTGAAATGTTGGGCAATTTTAGCTTTGGTGATTACTTCAAAGAACGCGCCATAGAGCTGGCATGGCGTTTTGTCACTGAGGAAATGTGCCTAAGTAAGGACAGACTGTGGATTACGGTATATAGCGAGGATCAAGAAGCGTTTGATATATGGAAAAAGATTACTGGGTTTCCAGATGATAGGATAATAAAAATCTCCACTAGTGATAACTTCTGGAGTATGGGTGATACCGGCCCTTGCGGGCCATGCTCTGAGATTTTCTACGATTATGGTGAACACGTACAAGGCGGCCCGCCCGGCTCTAAAGACGCCGATGGGCCCAGGTTTACCGAGGTATGGAATCTTGTGTTCATGCAGTTTTGCCGTGATGAACATGGTGAGCTGAACCCGTTACCTCACAAATGTATAGACACCGGCATGGGGCTTGAAAGGGCCGCAGCGGTAGTGCAGGGCGTTTGTGACAACTACGATACCGACCTGTTTAAGGCTGTTATTCGAAAATCGCAGGATGTTTTTGGTTCTCCGAATAACTCTATTGCACACAGAGTGATAGCTGACCACATAAGAGCCGCCGCATTTTTGATTTCTGAGGGGCTGTCACCAGGGAATGAGGGTAGAAATTATGTTTTGCGGCGCATAATAAGGAGGGCGGTAAGATACGCATATCAGCTAGACCCGAGCAATGTTGCCATACATGAAGTATTGCCTGTGCTTACCAAAGAGGGCAGTGCAGGGTATATGGGTGATGCGTATCCAGAGCTGGTTAGGTGTGAACAGTCAATAACGTCCACGCTGAGGTCTGAGGGGGAGGGCTTTGTGGATACCCTGCGCAGGGGTATGGCCCTACTAGAAAAAGAAATAGGTGGCCTACTGCCGGGTCAGGTGCTGCTTGGAGATGTTGCGTTCAAGCTGTATGACACGTTCGGGTTCCCTCTTGACATTACTCTAGACATTGCCAAAGAAAGAGGCCTGAAATTTGATCAGGAAGGCTTCGATAAAGGCATGGGAGAGCAGAAGGAAAGGTCTCGCAAGCACTGGGTGGGGTCTGGTGAAGATGCTTCTCATAGGTTGTGGGAAGAGTTGCAGGCGCAACACAAGAATACGCGCTTTGTGGGATACGATTGTTGCTCTACCAAAGCCTCTGTTTTATCCATAACGCGTGATGGAATGGCTGTGCAGTCAGTCAATTCCGGTGAGAGGGCGTGTTTATTGCTGGATGTGTCGCCGTTTTACGCTGAATCAGGAGGGCAAGAGGGCGACAAAGGCTCGATTACAGGCGTTTCTGGTGTTAACAACTCTGGTGGCGTAAATATTGCTGAGGTTACATACACGAGGAAGGCATCCAATTTGCACATTCATGAGTGTACGATTACCAGTGGAGTGTTTAATGTTGGTGACACAGTTGATGCAGCCATAGACGTAGATAGAAGAGAGCGTCTCAAGGCCAACCATTCGGCTACTCACATATTGCACAGTGTACTCAGGACGCATATAGACGGGAACATTCAGCAGAAGGGTTCGCTGGTTGCCGAGGACAAACTTAGGTTTGATTTTAACTACGCATCTGCGCTCACCAAAGAGCAGATTACGCTGATTGAAAGAGAAGTAAACCGCAGGATAATGTCCAATAAGCCGGTGCTTACCGATCACTGCAGTTTTGAGGCAGCGGTGCAGGGTGGAGCGATTGCGCTTTTTGGGGAAAAATATTCTGAGCACAGCGTGAGGGTGGTCAGCATGGGTGACTCTAAAGAGTTGTGCGGCGGGACCCATGTTAGATATACCGGTGACATAGGCGCCTTTAAAATAGTGTCGGAATCTGGCATTGCTTTGGGGGTTCGCAGGATTGAGGCAATCACTGGACAATCTGTGGTTGATGGCCTTAGGAAAGATGGAGATATATTGCTGCATATTTCAGAGCGTCTTGGGGTGCCTGTGGGCGAGGTCTCAGAGGGGCTGGAGCGGTTATTAAAAGAGAAGCTTGAACTCAAAAAAAGCTAGTTTGCGCCTGGCACGAAATTATAAAAAGCTCTATCAGCCCGGTAAACTGTGGTGCTGGAGTTGTGCTGCACTGTGGCTATTTTCCTACGATTCCAGTAGACGCAATAATGGAATTCATGAAGAGTGCGAGGAAAGCCGAGCGTGGAATTTTTGCGATAGCTACAGCTGTGGACGGCAAGGCTGTCCTCATTATTGGAGTTGGTGACACTGCCAGCAAGGTGCTTGGCGCTTCAGAGCTGGTTAAAACCCTGGCGGATTTACAAGGTAAGGGTGGGGGGAACGCCGGTCTTGCTAGAGTTAGTCTAGAGGTTGGTAATGTGCAGGAGGCGTTGTCTACTATACTAAATAAGGTGACGGCGGCATTCCCGACCTGAAATCGCCACAACCTAAGCGACAAGCAACAACAAGTGATGCAGCATTCCTGTGCCCGGGGCTTCAAATCTGGCTTGGGTAACATTCCCTGTTACGGCATCACTGCCGATGATGGATGCGGAGGTAGAGCACCAAAACTCCCACAAAAGTTTGGGAACTACGTCGAACAGAACATAGATGAGGCACTAAATCCATCACAGCCTCTCAAGTATCTATAATTATAATTTATATCTAGAACCTCACAATATGTGCTGCGGCTGTAGCGGCGAGTGTTACGTATTGTTTTATATAGTAAATAGCATGGGGCAAGCCGTAGGGAGCTGCGCCCAGAATGAGCTCACTTTGCATATAGGCTACAGCGGCGAAGAGGTGTTGTTTGTCATACTAAGCGGGGTGATGGCAACACCCCCAAGCCGTTATAACCTCCAGAGTTTGCTGCGCTACATATAGCAACATCACAGTACGTATCGCAGCTTTTGCGGTAGCTAAGCATAGCACGTGATTGTTGCAGCAAATCAGCATTAGAGAGTTGTTCCCAGAACGAGCTCACTTTGCATACAGGCTACGGCGGCCGCAAGAGGTGTTGTTTGCCATACTAAGCGGGGTGATGGCTGTGCCCCAAGACGTCATAGCCCCAGAAGCGCGTTCACTATCACGTGCGGGCTCACTATTTTGGGAGCCACAGGGGTGGTGCCGCAGCTTTTACTGCTACGAGTTGCGCTTTCCCATAACATCCAGAACAGTTTTTCCTATTACTGCCGGGGTTTCTGCCACGGCGACTCCGGCGCGCTTCATGAACTCGATCTTGCCCTTGGCCGTGCCTGAACTTCCAGAGGATATGGCGCCGGCGTGCCCCATACGTTTGCCTGGAGGGGCGGTCTGTCCGGCAACAAAGCCTACCACGGGTTTTTTTGTGCCTGAGGATTGGAGAAACTCTACTGCTTCCTCTTCCTCAGAGCCTCCTATCTCGCCTATTATCACAATACCGTGGGTGTCTTCATCTTCCAAAAACAGCTGAACGCAATCTAGGAATGACATTCCATGAACTGGGTCCCCCCCAATCCCTATGCAAGTTGACTGGCCCAGCCCCACTGCTGTGGTCTGAGCCACTGCCTCGTAGGTTAGGGTTCCAGAACGGGAAACCACCCCTATGTTACCTTTTTTATGGATGTACCCCGGCATAATGCCTATCTTGCACTCTTCGGGTGTTATTATTCCGGGGCAGTTCGGGCCAATCATCCGACTCTTAGAGCCAGCAAGCGCCCTCTTTACCTGCACCATATCAAGAACGGGTATGCCCTCTGTAATGCAAACTATGAGTTCAATTTCGGCCTCTATAGCCTCGAATATCGCATCAGCGGCGTACGGAGCAGGGACGTATATCACACTTGCATTTGCCTGAGTCTCGACTTTTGCCTGCAGCACAGTGTCAAACACCGGTAGCCCAAGGTGTGTAGTACCACCCTTACCCGGGGTTACTCCGCCAACCACCTTAGTGCCGTAGGCAATCGCCTGCTCGGAGTGAAAAGTCCCGTTAGAGCCGGTAAAGCCTTGACATATAACCCTTGTGTTTTTGTCCACCAAAACAGACATGCGCGCCCCTACCTTCTCTCATTTACCATCTTAACAATAAAGCTGGCGGCCTCGTCCAAATCTGCTGCCGCGGTTATCCCGAGACCGGAATCATCCAGGAGTTTCCGCCCAATCTCAAAATTAGTGCCGGACAACCTGACCACGAGCGGTACGTCCACGCCAATCTCCTTGGTGGATTCTATTATACCCTTGGCTATTACGTCGCAACGCATAATTCCGCCGAATATGTTTACCAGTATGCCCTTCACACCGCTTTGTAGTATTATCTTGAAAGCCTCACGCACTGCTTCTTGGTTTGCACCTCCGCCCACGTCCAAAAAGTTTGCCGGCTCTCCACCGTAGTACTTTATTATGTCCATGGTCGCCATGGCGAGGCCCGCGCCGTTTACCATGCAGCCTATATTGCCGTCCATTTTTATGTAGCTCAGCCCGTGCTTCGCAGCTTCCAGCTCCTCAGCCGCGTACTCATCTGGGTCTTGCAGCTTTGCAATTTCCGGGTTGCGATACAACCCATTGTCGTCAAACGCAATCTTCGCGTCTAGCGCGAGAAACTCACCACTAGACGTCTCAGCCATAGGGTTGATTTCTACCTGGCTTGCGTCCGTCTCCACCAAAACTTTATAAATCTTGCGCGCCATAGACACGACACCAGAGACTTGCTTGGGGCCAAGGCCAAACCGGCGGCACAACTCCTGCCCGTGGAAGGAACGAAAACCATATAGGGGATCAACATGCACCACAGAGACCATATTGGGGCGCTCCTTTGCGACCGTTTCAATATCAACCCCGCCTTCACTGGAGAAGATAATACTGACCCTGCCAACGCTGCGATCTACAACCGCGCTTATGTAATACTCCTTGCCTATGTCAACCCCTTCTTCCAAGTAGACCTTGTTGACTTTCTGCCCCTCGGGAGAAGTTTGGTGTGTTATCAGAACGGAGTGCAGCATCTGCTTCACGAGCGACTTCACTTCGTCCTTGGTCTTTCCTATCTTAACGCCTCCGGCCTTACCCCTGCCTCCGGCGTGGATCTGAGCCTTCACCGCCACCAAGCCTGGAGCTAGATCTCCTAACAGGCGATCAACCTCCTCTACCGACTCAACCACGACACCCCGGGGCACGGTAACACCGAAGCTACTCAAAACACCCTTCGCCTGAAACTCATGAACGTTCACAACTACTGCTCCTGTAAAACACAAAGACCGCACACAAACGCGACAGCAGCAGCGGGCACATATGAACTACGCTGCCAACGCGGGAAACCCAGGATGCAAAAACTACCCATCATCGGAGATCAAAGGCCTGCGAATGTTGAAATGCCTAGCGCTTATTTGAAACCTCCCAAGCTTAGGCTCAGAAGATGCGCCGTGAAGCTTCTTCCGCCTTCGCTCGCAATCATCTCTTTTTCTAGCGCGCTTCTCAGAGGGCTTCTCATGGTGAGTTATCTTCATCTGCCGCGGCTTACCCTCCCTCTGAAGCTTCTTCTTTAGGGTGCGTATGCCCTGCTCTATATCTCCGTGATATACGACAACCTCAACCAAGCTAAAACCTCTCAAAGACTAAACGATACGGAGCCACATGATAACACAACAGCCCATATGGTCAAACTTTTTCTTACCTAGGGCATCACCACCAGACAGCAACAACATCACCCCGCCAGGAGCTCATTCACCCTCTGGCTTGTCTGCTCTAGTTGCTCCTTCTGCAGAGGTACGAAGCCCAGGTTTAC